>NZ_DCOI01000039.1:0-54185 GCF_002322895.1 Empedobacter sp. UBA1574
AAGTGGATTTTTTGTATTATAAATTTTATATTTTACTGATGTTGTTGTGCATCAATTACAGCAATGGTAACCATATTCACAATTTCGCGAACAGTACTATCCAATTGTAACAAATGAATTGGTTTTTTCATTCCGATCAAAATTGGTCCAACCGCTTCTATATTTCCTAATTCTTGTAATAATTTATACGAAATATTCGCTGATTCAAGATTTGGAAAAACTAATGTATTCGCATGCGTTCCTGCTAATTTAGAAAATGGAAAATTACTTTGTAATTTCTCTCTGTTTACTGCAAAATTTGCCTGAATATCGCCATCAACTAAAACATCTGGATGATTTTGATGTAGATAATTCACTGCATTCTGAACTTTAGAAACCGTTTCTCCTTTATTTGATCCGAAGTTTGAATAAGATAATAATGCAATCTTTGGTTCAATTTTAAATTTCTTAATTGTTTCGTTAAATTGCAATGTAATGTTAACTAAATCCTCTGAAGTTGGATCTAAATTAACCGTTGTATCACCTAAGAAAACTGGTCCTTTTTCTGTCAACATCATATACATACTCGCAACTTTTTGACCTTGTTCCGCTCCAATTAATTCTAAAGCTGGACGAATCGCTTGCGAATAATTTTTCGTCATTCCCGAAATCATTGCATCTGCATAACCAAACTCAACCATACATGATCCAAAATAATTACGATCTCTCAATAATTTTTTCGCATCAGATTTTGAGATTCCTTTTCGTTGACGTTTCGAATAAATAAAATCAACGAATTGATTGTATCTATCCGAATCTTCTTCAGCATTTGTATCAACAATTTCAACATCTTCCAAATCCAACATATAATCTTTAATCATTTGTTGAATTTTATTTTTCTTTCCTAAAATAATTGGAATAGCGATTTTTTCTTCCTTTACAATTTGCGCTGCACGAAGAATTTCGAAACGATCTCCTTCAGCAAAAACAACACGTTTTGGATTTGATTTTGCCGTTTGTGTCAAATTACGCATAATCGTACTTTCTTTTCCGATTCGCTTAATCAAAGACAATTTATATGCTTCGAAATCTGTAATGATATTTTTAGCAACACCAGTTTCGATCGCCGCTTTTGCAACCGCAGCCGAAACTTCTGGTAACAAACGGGGATCATTAGGTTTTGGAATTATATAATCTTTTCCAAATTTGATCGAATGATTATTGTATGCTTGCGTCACAACTTCAGGAACTGGTTCTTTTGCTAATTCTGCAATTGCTCGAACAGCAGCAATTTTCATTTCCTCATTAATTGTCGTCGAACGAACATCTAACGCTCCTCTAAAAATATACGGAAACCCCAGTACATTATTCACCTGGTTTGGATAATCAGAACGCCCAGTTCCCATAATAATATCTTGACGCGTCGCAACTGCTAAATCGTATGCAATCTCTGGATTTGGATTTGCCATTGCTAACACAATTGGGTTTTCTGCCATTGTATTCAACATATCTGCTGATAAAACATCTGCAGCCGATAAACCGATAAAAACATCTGCATCTTTAACAGCATCTGCCAATGTCGAAATATCACGATCTGTTGCCCATTCAGACTTAGAAGGATCAAGATTATCACGGTCAGAACGGATTACGCCTTTACTGTCTAACATCACGATATTTTCTTTCGTTGCACCAACAGAAATATACATTCCTGTACACGAAATTGCCGCAGCACCAGCTCCGTTTACTACAATTTTAACTTTAGAAATATTTTTTCCTTGTAATTCACATGCATTAATCAACGCTGCACCAGAAATAATAGCTGTTCCGTGTTGATCGTCGTGCATAACTGGGATATTCATTTCAGCTTTCAAACGTTTCTCAATTTCGAAACACTCAGGCGCTTTAATATCCTCTAAATTAATTCCTCCAAAAGTAGGCTCTAAAGCTTTTACCGTATTGATAAATTCATCAACATTTTTTGTATCCAATTCGATATCGAAAACATCAATATCAGCAAAAATTTTGAATAGAAGACCTTTACCTTCCATCACCGGTTTTGAAGCTACCGCACCAATATCTCCCAAGCCTAAAACGGCTGTACCGTTACTAATAACTGCAACCAGATTTCCTTTTGCTGTGTACTTATAAGCATTTTCTGGATCTTTTTCAATCTCTAAACAAGGCTCCGCAACACCTGGTGAATAAGCAAGCGATAAATCACGTTGTGTATTCGTAGGTTTTGTAGGCACTACTGCAATCTTTCCTGGTTGACCCATTGAATGGTAATTCAATGCATCTTTCTTACGATTGTCATTCATTTCTCTGTGGTTTATATTTTTTCAAAATAAATTTAGGTAAAATATATTCAACCCACTTATGACAGATGTTAGATTTTGATATTTTATTAAAATAAATTATCGAGTTATACAATTTTGAAGTTAATAATTATGAGGTTGATAAATTAAAAATTAAATCGAGTGGTAAACATAACTTGAGTTGGTCTCAACTTATAGATAAATCGTTGTTCATAATTGGAAGAAAAACTGTTTTGAGAAAAATATTTTTCATTAAAAAGATTATAAGCAGACAATTCAAAATCTATTTTCTTCTTTTTTAATGAATAACGATACATTAAATCTCCGAAAGTTGAATTTGGATTTAATCTTGAATCATCATTAACATACAAATCAAAATTAAGTTTTATATAATGCTGATCTACAGGAAAAAAATGTAATCCTATTTGGTGGATTTGATTGGTGATTGAACGTGATTCAGATTCCTTTGAAAACTTATTTTTATAATTTGTTAAACCGTATTTATATTCAAAAGTCATCCAACTTAATAATCTGAAAGATGCATCAAAATTAGAAGTTAAAATGGTATTGTGAATTTCGATTAAATCATCATTTAATAATTGATCGTAGGTTGTAAAATTATAACCTCCAGCTAAATTAAATGTTGTCTTAATTTTAGAAAAATATTGACTTATTTTAGCATTAACAGAATGTGTTTTTTGATGATTTTTTAAGTTCAAAGCTTCTAAAACTGTACTTGCATCCGCATTATAGCTGTAATTGTAGATTAAGTTATTTTCTGACCAATTGTACGAATATCCAAAATTGATAAACCTAGATTTTATCGGATTTTTATACTCGAAACGTAAAGAAGAAATCCATTTTTTTACTTCGTTAAAATTTCCGTCATTTTGTTGAATAGAATTGTATCGATACAATATAAATCCTTCGTGCAAACGTGTTAAACTCCCCAAATCATTAGAGAAATTATGCGAGGTTGATACTTTCCAGAATTTTGAAAATTCTAAACCTATATTAAATTTTGGTTCGATGTAAAAACGATTGTATGAAGTTTTATTTCCGAAAGAATTATTCTCTAAATTATACCACTGAAAAGGAATTCCAAAAGAAAAATTAAGTCGATTCTTTCTGTACGAAAAGTTATTTTCTACATACGGATTTAAAGTTGACCAGCGTGTATTGTTAGTAAAAGTAGAATTTATTGGTTGATTATCTGCTAACAAATCACTTTTCATTGTATGATTGGTGTACTTAATTCCAATTTTTGATTGTAGCGTTAAAGCTTTTATTCCTTTTGAAAATTCAGCGAAATTATTTGTCGAAAATTTCTCAAAATTAATTTGTTGAAACACATTTTGATAATCATTTCCGTTGTTTATAAAATCAGTAAAAACTCCAGGAGAAACACTTAAATTCTCGTTATAATTTCTGTATGCAATAACAGAACGCAACGTAATTAATTGTTTACCAACTTTCTTGATTGTATTAAACTGATTGGTAAACTGCCGATTTGGTTGTGTTAATCGTTGTGTAATAAAATTATTATTTTGATTGAGATCTCCTCTCGAACTGTTCCAGTCTCCTTTAAATTCCAAGACATTTTCAAGATAATTTTTAGAACTATTTTGAGATAATGTTGCTTTTAGATTAAGACTTTCTATTTGCAAATAATTTTTTTTGATTTCGTTGAGAAATATATCACCTGTTGGTAAAAAATATTGTGTGTTTGTTTCTCCGAATCGCTTTTGAAAATCGTTGTGATAAGACAAGTTAATTCGTAAATCTAGCTCTTTTTTTAATTTAAAAAGATGATTCCAAGAACCAATATTTATTGCATTATCTAACCAACGTTCGCCATCAAAATTGGGAGTTTGTACACCTGCAATTGATAACCAACTTTCGTTCGAAAATTTTTCAGAGTCATTTAAAAAATCTTCAAGACTTAAGGTTTTTAATTGACGAGAAACATCATTTCCACGATTATTTCCTTGATAAGAACCTATCATTTGTTGCTTTTTTGTGAACAACATTGGTGTAATATTCGCCTGATACAACAATGGTGAAGCGCCAAGACCAACTTCTGCTTTACCAGAATAGGTAATTTTGCTTTTTAATTTGATATTTAATGCGGCTTTAGAGCTATAAACCAAACTGTCTAAAATCTTGATCGGTTGATGATTCTCTAAAATTTGTACTTTATCCACAGCGTCTGCAGAAAGATTTTCGTTTGCTAATGCATATTTTCCGCCCAACAAATCCATTCCTTCGATGTAGTATTTATTGATTGGTTTGCCTTGATACAAGATTCTACCAGAATTTTCGATTTCTATTCCAGGCATTTTTTTGATCACATCTGCTATAGAACGGTCTTTTATATCTTTAAAATTACTGACATCATAGGCAATTGTGTCGCCTTTTTTGCGAATTGGAGATTCTTTTAATTTAACTTCTTTTAACTCGATAGCTTTTTCTTGTAAAGTGAAATCAAAGTTTGTAGACGATTCATTTACCAAATCTGAAGTAAAAGCATAATTCATCGCACGAACCTTAATTTCATAGGTTTCGTGCGATGGATTATCTATTTTGATAGAATATTTACCATCAGATTTTGTAATAAAGTATGCCAACGTTTCGTCCGAAGTACTTGGTGAAATGGTAACATTAGCACCAGAAATAGGTTTTCCTTCTTCATTTTTAACAACACCAGAAATAGTAAGTTGTGCAAAAATAAAGTGTGAGATTAGAGTAAATAATAGTGTTAATTGATATCTCAAATTGATAATGATATTTTATAGGTATAGCATTAAATCTTTAATTATAAATCTATATTTTTGATTTTTTAAAAACTCTCTTATTTTTGTTTTTTTATCTTCGGAAACTTGTATTCCAGCGCTTTCAATTGAAATAGTTGGGTCCATGAAGTCCTGATTTATGATATTATTAAATTCTTTATTTGAAAGTTTAATTGCTTTTTTAATTCTTTTAGCTAAAATTTCTTTGTTTTGATTATTAACATCGTATTTATATTGGGATAAAGTCCAGTTGTAATTATTTTCTACATCATATAATTCTACAATTAGTCCTGGTAAATTTTTGAAAATAAATGGACCATCGTTAATGGGAATATTATCATTATACCAAGCAATCCACTGACGCCCTAAGTAAGTAGTAGTAGCTTTTTTTAATTCAATATTATTTTTATGCTTTTCATCTTTTAAATTCCATATGATATCAGGAAAACTTAATTCTGTTTCATAATTGATTGTTCCTAATTTAGAATTAAGAATCATTGTATTTGAAGCTTTCTCGTAGATGATAGTGGTTAGTTTAGAATTAGGAATTTGACCTAATTTACTCCAAGTTGTTTGAGGATTCTCGTTATTGAGATTAGCTAAATACTCAATTTCATTAATGTTGTAAGTATTTTTAGAAACATAATATCTATCGATATCGTTTCTTAAAACAAATATATCTTCTTCAATTATATTATTAGGATGTAAACTGTCATATTTATATGTGTAATTATATACAAATTCATATGATTGACATAAAGAGATAATTGGTATTAATAATAATATATATAATAGCTTTTTCATGGTATCGATAAATGTAGATAACTAAATAATATTTATTTAATTATCTACATAATTTATTAGATTATTTTTGCAGGTGGAATAGATTCTATTAATTTTTCCATTTCACATAGCTTTTTATCTGCTTCATTTATTGCTGCTAAATCCCAAGTTGCGTCTTTATCTTTGCAAGCCATTATATAACCTCCACATTCTGTACTTGATTTAAATAAATCACATTCTTTTTCTACAACTGTAGTAGTGTTAGTTTCATTTGCCATTGCAAAAGTTCCGATAAGTGCAAAAGCACTTGTTAATAACATTTTTTTCATTTTTTAAGTAATTTAGTTTTTTAATAATCAATCATAGTTTGCAACCTACAATTGCCTCATTAACGTTAATTACATCAATAATAATAATAATAAATGAATAAAACAAATCGTTTTGTAAGTTAAGTAATTAAAAACAAATAGAATATGTTAAATTCTTACTCCAATTCAATAGGGTTATAAGGCATTCCACCCAAATTGGTTATAGGTTTCTTATTTTCGTCAAGAGCATATCCTTTTAACCTTTCAGCTGCATTTTCATGATAATCTTTTTCGGCTTTATAGAATTCTGTTTTTTTAACCTCTATAGGTGTTTTTTCACCTTGTGCTAAATAGATTTGTTTAGGTTTTTGGTTGATAGCGTTTGCTGTAAAATGATAATGTTCTTTATCATCATAAATTTCTAAAATAAGACCAGGCAAACCATAAAATTTATACGGACCAGCATTCATTGGGATTTCGTCTGTGTACCAAGCCGTCCATTTTCTACCACCGTAGTTTACAGTCGCTTTTTTTGCAGTATAATTCAATATTTGTTTGATGTCATTCAGTAGTTTCCAATCCAATTTTGGTAACGTTTCTTTATAAAAAAATGAATCGTGATAAATTTTATCTGCAAAAGTCAATTGATCTTTTTCTTTATCGATAATAATTTGATATCTAAAGGCAGATTTGAAACGTTGAGCCATACTAATATTAATATCATTTGCATTAACTGTTCCCAAATGACTATGTTTTTCGTCTATAGAATCTGATCCAATTCTATTGTAATCGACGAATTTATTGTAACGTTTACCAATTTGTAGAAGTGCTAAACCAGCTTTCGCTTTTTCCGGGTTTTTTATATTACGAACAACTTTGTAATCGTAAGTTATATTGTAATCAGATAACTCGAAATTTGTTTGGGAGTAATTAGAAGAATTGAATGTCGCGTCAGTTTTTATTTGTGGCTGTGCATATACAATGCAACCAATAAAAATGATAAAATAGTATAGTAATTTCATTATAAGGTTGTTAATTATGATGAAATTACTATAAATATTTTTATTCTACAAATATAGTATTAATTTATTTTTAAATTATTTACCACGTCAACCAACTTTTTAGTTAAGTTTTTACGGTTGAATTGTTGAACTTCGTCTTCGTTTGTTTCAAATTTTTGAAGAGGATTTCTTAACCATTGGTTATAAATAGAAAGGATGAAAGATTTTATTTCAGTAACATCTTGATGGCTAAAATAATCGCCAGCTTTCGTTTTATGCAGTATTTTTTGAACATCAGCCTCAGCTGGTCCAATTGCTAAAATAGGATTTCCAGTCGCCATATATTCAAATAACTTTCCAGGAATAATTCCTTTAGATGCAACATTATCAAAGTTGGTCAAAATCAAAACATTTGCTGTATTAATAGCGTTCAATGACTCTTGATGTGAAACGTAACCATGTGCAACCAAGTTTTTCTCTAAACCTGCATCAATCACTGTTTGTTTGACGTCATCAGCTAAAGAACCATAAAAATTAAGTTTTAAATCTTCTTTGAATGATTGATTTTCGGAAGTTAATTCAGCTAAAGCTTTCCACAATGCAACAGGATTTCGAAGCATTTCCAAACCTCCAGAATACGTCAAATGAAAGTGATTTTGATCTTTTTCTGTTTGTTGTTTTACTTCTTCAAAACCATTTGTAATTACTTCTACATGTTTTGCACCAATCTTCTTGAAATTTTCTCCATCAGCATAACTTGTTGCTAAAACAACATCTGCTTTTTGCATTACTTCACGCTCTAAATCTTCGTGTTTTTTTGCAGCCCAAAAAGTTAATTTCAATTCTTTGTGATAACTAATTTGAGTCCATGGATCACGAAAATCTGCCAACCATTTGAGATTTGGTAATTGTTTTTTCAATTTCAAACCGATTAAATGTAAGCTATGAGGCGGACCAGAAGTTACAATCGTATCTATATTTTCTTTCTGTAAAAAGTCTTTTAAATATTCTGCAGAAGGATTTACCCAAAACTTGCGCGCATCTGGAATAAAGAAATTTCCACGCACAAAAACTGACAATCTCGACATGAAAGATTGATTTTCTTTCTTTTCGAAATGTCCACCTTTATAAGCTTTATTCTTTGGATTCAGTTTTTCTGCTAACTGATAAGGTTCCCAAATTTTATTCTTGATGATTTTAACTTTTGGATTAATGTCCTTGGCTAAAGTTTCATCGAGAATTGGATAAGAAGGATTTTCTGGAATATAAACATAGGTTTCATATCCAAATTCAGGAAGATATTTTGTGAATTTCAACCATCTTTGAACACCAGGACCTCCCGCAGGAGGCCAGTAATAGGTGATGATTAATATTTTTTTCATTCCAAAATTAAGCCTTTTCAGCGACTAAGTTTAAATTCTCTTTTATAGAACATTTTTTATATCCCAAATAAATACCTCCAGCCACAACGATTAAAAGTAAAATATTCGAAACTATCACAATCATATTTCCAGTAGAAATAACTTGTGGTTTAAATTCCATCACGATTGTATGATTTCCTTTTTGTACAGGAACTGCACGCAAAACATAATTCGCTTTTTCGATCGGAACTTCTTTTCCATCAACCGTTGCAATCCAACCGTGCGGATAATAAACTTCTGAGAAAACAGCAATTTGATCTGTATTAGAAGAAGATTTATACGTCATCTTCATTAGTGAATAATCAACCAATTCAATTTTCGCATTAGTATCTGCCGAAACATTCATGTTTTTATTCTCAACCAAATCTTTACGTAAAATTACCGTGTTATTAATTGGAGTAGAATTTATCGCTAAAATTTCATCATTTGCATTTTCTGTCCATTTGATATTTGAGGCTAACCAAACACTTCCCAAAGCTGTAGGATTTTGCTGTACTTGCGGCTCCGTTGGACTTCCATGAATAATGTATTTCGTATTCATCATATTCAATACATTAATCAAACCTGTTTCATCTTTGATTCCATATTTTTTCAATTGCGGATCTTGAGAAAAATAGATATCCACAACATCTTGGTATTTTCCTAATTTCGCCGCATGATAACCACCAATTGAAGGAACAAAATATGAAGTTCCAGCTTCATTAAATGTACTCAAAACCGTATTGTACACACGGAAATGTGATTTATCTTGTTTTGAAATATTTAATAATAAATTATTCAATGGAACTTTGTAAGCAATTTGCGCTACATTATTGTTGTTCTCTGCTTCAGTTTGTAAACGAGGCGACATTTCAGTTGGGAAAGGATTATCAACAATGTATTTAGATACAAAATTATCTTCGTTCAAATATCTTTTATTCACCGTAAATCCGTCAATAAAAGCCAATGCACCAATCGCTAAAATGACGATAATTGGTTTTTTGATAAACTTGAATAAATAAGCCAACAACAAAGCCATTGTGAACAAAACAAAAATCAATGTGCGAACTGTATCCGCTTTAAACATAGAAATTCTATCTTGAATTAATGCTTCATCTAATCGTTTTATTAATCCATCCCAAAGTCCGATTGCATTTGGATTTGCTTGCTGAATTTGTCCGATTAATTGTTCAGTCATTAATTTTTCATTCTCTGATGTAAATGGAAAAATCATTCCACCGAATAAGAAGAAAATAATTAGAATTCCGACTGTAGAACCACCAGCTATATAAAGTACTTTCTTTTTGAATTCATCTGATTCGTCAGAATTAAAGAAATAATATAAAGTCAAAATTGCTAAGAAAGGCATTGTAAATTCGGCAATTACCAAGATTGATGATACAGCGCGGAACTTATCATACATCGGGAAATAATCAATGAATAAGTTGGTAACGAATGGTAAATTTTTACCCCAAGCCAAAATGAAACTTAGAATCGTTGCTCCAACTAACCATTTTTTATAGGTCGCGTATTTTCCACGTACCATAAACATTCCGATAATAAACAAGAAAACGACTACAGCTCCCTGATATGCAGGTCCGGAAGTTCCTGGCTGATCTCCCCAATATGCACTTCTCGGTTGACTTGCCACAGCTTGAAAAACTTGCTGATTGAACTCGTCTTCACCAAGGCTATATTGAGTATTTTGTAATTCTGATGTATAATTCTTTAAATCTTCTGGATTCGTTTGCGAACCACCACCCATCAAATTTGGAATAAAAAGATTTAATGTTTCTAATTTTCCATAACTCCATTGTGTGATATAATCGTGATCTAATCCGTTCGAATTCTTTTTCAACAAGGTCATCTCAGATTTTCCACGAGTTGTTTCTTTACTGTATTCGTAAGTTGACAATAATCGATTTGCATTCAATCCTGCTGCAATAATTAAAGCGACAACTACTAATGCAGATGATTTTAAGAAATCTGGTAATTCTTTTTTCTTTAAACTATCAATAAATTGAACAATTGCAAAAACCAACATCGCTAAAAACAAATAGAACGTCATTTGAATGTGATTGGCTTGTAATTGCAATCCCATAAACAAGGTTGTAAGTACAAAACCTGCAATGTATTTTTTACGATACAATAAAAGAATTCCGGCAACAAAAGGCGCGAAATAACCAATTGTATGGAGCTTTCCGTTATGCCCTGCTGCAATCAGCTCAAAATAATACGAACTAAAAGCAAAGAAAATTGCACCAACTAAAGCATATTGCCATTTTTTGAAAAGCGTTAAGCCAAGAATAAAAAATCCTGTAAATAACAAGAAAATATAATCTGCTGGACGTGGTAAAAATCTGAAAACACCATCTATCGTTTTGATAATATCAAAATCATATTTTGCTCCAGTTTGATAGGTTGGCATTCCACCAAACATCGCATCAGACCAATAGACATTTTCTCCTGTTTTGTCTTGATACGTCAACATTTCTTGCGCACTACCCCTGTAGTTGATAATATCAGGTTGAATAACAGATTTTCCCGATAAAACTGGTGAACAATACACCAATGCAATCACTGCAAAAAGCAGCAATGAGATAAGAACGTAGAGTAAATTCTTTTTATTTTTCATCCTTTTTTTCTTCGATTATTTCGTAATCCACCGTTTCGGCGTCTATATTATATTTCGGTTTGTCGAAAGATGTGTTTGGTTTCGATTCGTTGTACGAATCATTTGAGTTTTGGTTCTGATTATAAGCATTTCTTTGCTGATTAATTGCTTCTTGAAAAACTTTTTTCACTGCAAATACTTTTCTTAAAAATCTAAAAATAGTTAAGAAAATAATACTTAAAATTATAATCCAAATAATTGTTTTCATTTTAGTTAACTGTTGTGACAGTTGTAACCGACTCAGTCATCGTTTGTTTTTGACCTTGCGCTTCTACTGTACGTTTTAATGTTTCCTTTTTCGTTAAATTAACTTTGTTGATCCAACCAGATTTAGTGTCCAACAAAATTTTTCCATCTACATTCGCACTACTATTCGCAGACATTGTAACACCTTGTTGCGACTCATTACCTTTCAAACTTTGCGTTCCATTTACAGTAATTGTCGTATTTGCAGGCTCAACACTTGCTAAAGTTCTTTTCATCGAAATATTTCCTTTCATTGGACCTTGATCAATTTTTTGACTATCGCTCCAAGATTCTTTAAGCGCTAAAGTTTTGTTAGGGAAAATATTCATCGTTTCTTCAAATTGAGAAGAAATTGCTTGTTTGTTTAATGAATTGTCGATAATCTGTGTAAAGAATTTAAACTCTTCTGCTGAAACTTGTTTCTTCACAGAGTTAAGAATTGAAGTTTTGATTCCTTCTAATCCATCAACGCTTACAACTTTTCCTTTCTGATCAACTTTCATTGTATACGTTTTTCCTGTCATAGCTTTGTAAATCGACCAAGAAACCGCAATATCTTTGTTCGCTGGTTTTGCAGCATTTGTGTCATACGAAATTGATTTTCCCGAAGGATCTGTCATTTTCTCGCTATATTGTTTAGATTTCACTTCTAATGTATACACACCATCTTTGAAATCTTTTACCGTATAATCAATTTGTTTTTTACTTTCACTTGACATTTTTTGAGATTGTTTCCCGTCCGAAGCCGTGTGAGTTGTTTTAATTCCCAACGTCATTGGATAAGTCTTTCCTATCTCCAAATTGTATTTGTATGCATATTTGTCATCTGCACCTTTTGTTATTGCAACAACTTCTGTTTCAGCAGGCGTTTCAGCGATTTTCAAAGAATCTGTTGTTTCTATTTTGGCAACTGTATCACCTTTTTCGTTCACAATTAATTCTTTTCCATCTTTATCTTTTCCTACGACTTTATCATCTTTTTTACATGAAACAACTGCCATTGCGACAGCCATCATGAATAGTAATTTTTTCATATCAATTTTATGTTTGATAATTGGTTTATTGCCAAAATCAATCCAAAAATAAGGATTTTAGTTGATTTTTTAACATTAAGATTTTAAAACAATCATATCTAGAAAATTAGATGATTGAAAAGAATTTATTGTCAATCTAGAAAATTATAAAGTATTACAAATTGTCATAATTAATAAATACAAAAAAAGCCTCCCAATTTGGGAGGCTTTTTACTATATAATCGAATAGATTATGCTTCTTCTGTACTTTCAGTTTCAGCAGCTGGTGCAGCTTCTTCTGTTTTAGTACTTTTTTTACTACGACGTGTAGTTGCTTTTTTCTCTACTTTCGCGTTAGTGTAGATATCATTGAAATCTACTAACTCGATCATTGCAGTATCAGCACCGTCACCTAAACGGAATCCAGTTTTGATGATACGAGTGTATCCTCCTGGGCGATTTGCAATTTTAGGAGCTACAGTTCTGAATAATTCAGTTACAGCTTCTTTATCTTGTAAGTATGAAAATACAACGCGACGGTTGTTAGTATCGTCTGTTTTAGACTTTGTCAATAAAGGCTCAACATATGTTTGTAATGCTTTAGCCTTTGCTACTGTTGTGTTAATTCTCTTGTGAGTAATCAACGCTATAGCTAAATTAGATAATAAAGCTCTTCTATGAGAGGCAGTTCTACCTAAATGGTTAAATTTTTTTCCGTGTCTCATTTTTTAATAAAATTATTCTACGTCTAACTTATATTTTACGATGTCCATTCCAAAGTTAAGACCTTTGCTGTCCACCAATTCTTCTAACTCTGTAAGAGATTTCTTACCAAAGTTTCTGAATTTCATTAAGTCAGACTTAGCGAAAGAAACTAATTCGCCTAATGTTTCAACTTCAGCTGCTTTTAAACAATTTAATGCTCTTACTGATAAATCCATATCTACCAATTTTGTTTTCAATAATTGGCGCATATGTAATGCTTCTTCATCATAAGTTTCACCAGATGCAACTTCTTCCGCTTCTAATGTTATTCTCTCATCTGAGAATAACATAAAGTGGTGAATTAAGATTTTAGCTGCTTCAGTTAAAGCATCTTGAGGTGTTATAGAACCATCTGTTGTAATTTCAAAAACTAATTTTTCGTAGTCAGTTTTTTGTTCTACACGATAGTTTTCAATTGCGTATTTTACATTCTTAATTGGAGTGTAAATTGAGTCAATTGCTATAGTACCGATTGGCGCAGAAGCCTTTTTATTCTCATCAGCTGGTACGTATCCTCTACCTTTTTCGATTGTAAATGTAATTGTTACGTTTACTTTAGCGTCTAAGTTAGCGATAACTAATTCAGGGTTTAAAACTTGGAATCCAGAAATAAATTTCCCTAAATCACCTGCTGTTAATTGATCTTGCCCTGAGATAGTAGCAGTTACAGTTTCAGCATCTGATTCATCAATTTGTTTCTTAAAACGAACCTTTTTCAGATTTAAAATGATCTCTGTAACATCTTCCACTACTCCTGGAATAGTTGAAAATTCGTGCTCAACTCCTTCAATTTTGATTGAAGTGATCGCATATCCTTCTAATGAAGAAAGTAACACTCTACGTAGAGCATTTCCAACTGTAATCCCGTATCCTGGCTCTAATGGACGGAACTCAAATTGTCCGAATTTAGAGTCAGACTCTACTAAGATTACTTTGTCAGGTTTGATGAAATTTAAAATAGTCATTTTATTAGTCTGATTTTAAGGTTTATTTAGAATATAACTCGACGATTAATTGCTCTTTAATATCTTCTGGAATTTGAACTCTTTCTGGAGCTTTTGTGAAAGTTCCTGATTTTTGTTCGTCGTTCCAAATTAACCAATCGTACTCGCTACGTGCGTGTAAAGAGTTTGTGATTGCAGCTAAAGATTTAGATTTTTCTCTAACAGCGATTACATCACCAGCTTTTAATTGGTAAGAAGGGATGTTCACGATTTCTCCGTTTACAGTTACGTGTTTGTGAGATACTAATTGACGTGCAGCACTACGTGAGTTTGCGATACCTAAACGGTAAACTACGTTATCTAAACGAGATTCACATAATTGTAATAATACTTCACCTGTAATTCCTTTAGAAGCATTTGCTTTTTTGTATAAGTTAGCAAATTGACGCTCTAAAATACCGTAAGTATATTTTGCTTTTTGTTTTTCAGTTAACTGAATAGCGTATTCTGATTTTTTAGCTCTTCTTTTGTTAGGTCCGTGTTGCCCTGGAGGATATTTCTTTTTCTCAAAAGATTTATCGTCACCGAAAATTGGTTGTCCAAATTTTCTTGCAATTTTAGTTTTTGGTCCTGTATATCTTGCCATGATTTGTTACTATTAAATATATTAAATAATTAAATTGAGAAAAATGATTATACTCTTCTCTTTTTAGGTGGACGACATCCATTGTGTGGTAATGGAGTAACATCAACGATTTCAGAAACCTCGATACCACCGTTATGAATTGTTCTAATAGCAGATTCACGACCTTGACCTGGTCCTTTCACGAATACTTTTACTCTTCTTAATCCTGCTTCGTATGCAACTGTTGTTGCATCTTGAGCAGCTACTTGAGCAGCGTAAGGAGTGTTCTTTTTAGATCCACGGAATCCCATTTTACCTGCTGAAGACCAAGAGATAACTTCACCGTTTTTGTTTGTTAAAGTAACGATAACATTGTTAAACGATGCTTGAATATGAGCTTGTCCAGTAGCTTCAATAACTACTTTTCTTTTCTTTACTACTTTCTGATTTTTTGCCATGATCCTATTTATTATTTAGTGGCTTTTTTCTTGTTAGCAACTGTTTTCTTTTTACCTTTTCTTGTACGTGAGTTATTTTTTGTTCTTTGACCACGTAATGGTAAACCTAATCTGTGACGAATACCTCTTTGACATCCGATATCCATTAAACGTTTAATGTTTAATTGGATTTCTGATCTTAATTCACCTTCTACTTTGAAAGTTTCATTGATCGATGCACGGATTGCGTTGATTTCTTCATCAGTCCATTCGCTAACTTTTGTATCTTCTGAAATATTATTTTCAGCTAAGATTTTAGAAGCACTGCTTCTTCCGATCCCGTAAATGTATGTAAGTCCGATTACCCCTCTTTTGTTTTTAGGTAAATCTACACCTGAAATTCTTGCCATAATTCTAAATAATTAACCTTGTCTTTGTTTAAACTTAGGATTCTTTTTGTTGATCACATACAAACGTCCTTTACGACGCACAATTTTACAGTCAGCACTTCTCTTTTTAATGGATGCTCTAATTTTCATCTTTGTAAATTTATTTATAATCCGATAGAGTTAACGTATCTACATTAACTCTATCACCAGTCGTTATTATTTCTTTTAGTATCTGTAAGATATTCTACCTTTCGTTAAATCGTAAGGAGACATCTCTATTTTAACTCTATCACCTGGTAATAATTTGATATAGTGCATACGCATTTTACCAGATATGTTACATGTTACAACATGTCCATTTTCTAATTCGACACGGAACATTGCATTTGATAATGCTTCTGTAATCGTACCGTCTTGTTCAATATGTTTTTGTTTAGCCATAAATCTTTTTAATAAAATCTTATTAGATATCTCTTGAAGTTCTACCTGAAGACATTAAACCATCGTAACGGTGATTTAATAAATATGTATTAATTTGTTGTACAGTATCTAAGATAACTCCCACCATAATTAACATTGATGTACCTCCAAAGAACATTGCTAAGCTCTGTTCTACACCTAATAATTTTACAATCGCTGGCAAAACAGCAAGCAAAGTTAGTAAAATTGCTCCAGGTAACGTAATTTTTGATAAAATTTCGTCTAAAAAATTTGCAGTTTCTTTTCCAGGACGGATTCCAGGGATGATTCCTCCGTTACGTTTAAGATCTTCTGCCATTTGGTTTACTGGGATTGTGATTGCAGTATAGAAATATGTGAAGATAATAATTAGTAATCCGAAGATCAAATTGTATTCCCACGTAAATGGATCTGCCATTTTCGCGAAGAATGCTTTTACTGGACTTCCTTCGTCTAAGAAATAGTTTGCCAATGTTCCTGGTAAAAACATAATTGCTTGTGCGAAGATAATAGGCATTACACCTGCTGCATTTACTTTAAGTGGAATATATGAACGTACAGAGTCTGTAACTGATCTCATATATGAACTACTTGAAGTTTGCGCTCTTCTTACATATTGTACTGGTACTTTACGCACCGCTGCAACAATCATAATACACATTGCAATAACTAGGATTAACCCTAACATTTCTATCAAGAAGAAAATACCGTTTGAAGGGTCAACTTCAAATGCATTAAATATTGCTTTTGGTAAGTCGGCTAGGATACCAACCATAATTAAGATTGAAATACCGTTACCTATACCTTTGTCAGTAATTTTTTCTCCCATCCACATGGCAAAGATTGTCCCTGTAATCAAAATGATTGTTGAAGGGAACCAGAACCAAAAGTTGGTTGGAGGAATTACATAGATAGCATATGATGAAGTTGGATCGTAAGGTAAAATTTGAGAAGTTACTAATGTAAGGTATGCTGGTGCTTGCACCAAACAAATCCCGATTGTTAACCATCTCGTAATTTGGTTTACTTTGTTACGTCCGCTTTCTCCTTCTTTTTGTAGTTTTTGGATGTAAGGTACTGCTAATCCCATCAATTGTATAACAATCGAAGCAGAGATATAAGGCATAATTCCTAACGCAAATACGGAAGCTCTCTTAAAAGAACCTCCGGTAAAAGAGTTTAATAATCCTAAAATTCCTGAATTTGCATTTTCTTGGTCTGCAACAAAACGATTAACCTCGTTAATATCGACACCTGGAAGTGGAATATGAGAACCGAATCTATAAACCAACAATAGAAGGATAGTTACAAGTAACTTATCCTTCAATTCTTTTATGCTCCAGATATTTTTTATGGTCTGTATAAACCCTTTCATCTATAAAATATATTCTTAAGCGTTAACTAATTCTACTTTACCTCCTGCATTCACAATAGCTTCTTGAGCTGTTTGAGTGAATTTATCAGCAGTAACATTAACAGTTGCTTTTAACTCTCCACGACCTAAAATTTTCACTAAGTCATTTTTGTGAGCTAATCCTAACTGAACTAATGTTTCTTTATTTAAAGTATCTGTAATTTTGTTGTTATCAACTAATTGTTGAATTGTATCTAAATTGATTCCTGTGTACTCAACTCTGTTGATGTTTTTGAAACCAAATTTAGGTAAACGTCTTTGTAAAGGCATTTGTCCACCTTCGAAACCGATTTTTCTTGAATAACCAGAACGAGATTTAGCACCTTTGTGTCCACGACCTGCTGTCAAACCGTTTCCACTACCTTCACCTCTACCTTTACGGAATTTATTTTGTACTGAACCAGCAGCTGGTTTTAAATTACTTAAATTCATTTTTAATAATTTTTAAAAGGTTAAAAGCGATTAAGCTCTTTCTACTACTACTAAGTGTGAGATTTTACGGATCATTCCTTCAATTTGAGGAGTTGATTCGTGCTCAACAACTTGATTCAACTTTTTTAAACCTAAAGCAACTAATGTAGCTTTTTGAGATTTATCACGGTTGATTGCACTACGTGTTTGTTTTACTCTTACTTTGCTCATTTTACTTTTTTTTAACCGTTGAATACTTTAGTTACAGAAATACCTCTTTGACGAGCAATAGTCTCTACAGAACGTAAGCTTAATAAAGCGCGGAATGTAGCTTTTACTGCGTTATGAGGGTTAGAAGAACCTTTTGATTTTGATAATACATCATGTACACCAACTGATTCTAATACCGCACGTACTGTACCACCTGCAATTACCCCTGTACCTTTAGATGCTGGACGGATGAATACTTGCGCACCACCGAAACGAGCTTCTTGTTCGTGAGGAATTGTGTTGTTAAATAACGGGATACGTACTAAGTTTTTCTTAGCGTCTTCGATAGCTTTAGCGATTGCAGAAGCTACGTCTTTAGATTTCCCTAATCCGTAACCTACTACTCCGTTTCCGTCACCTACTACTACGATTGCAGAGAAACCAAATGCTCTACCTCCTTTTGTTACTTTAGTAACACGTTGTACTCCAACTAAACGATCTTTTAAATCTAAACCTGTTGGTTTTACTCTTTCTACGTTTTTAAATCCTAACATAATTTCTTTCTCTTTTTTAGAATTTTAATCCACCTTCTCTAGCACCATCTGCTAAAGCTTTGATTCTACCATGATATACGAAACCGTTACGATCAAAAACTACAGTTTCAATTCCTTTTGCAATAGCTTTAGCAGCTAATGCTTTACCAACTGATACAGAAACTTCAGATTTTGTACCTTCTACAGCAACACCTTTTTCACGAGATGATGCAGAAGCTAAAGTTACTCCATTGTTATCGTCAATAATTTGAGCGTAAATTTCTTTGTTAGAACGGTAAACTGATAAACGAGGTTTAGTTTCTGTTCCAAAAATATTTCGACGCACGCGTCTTTTTATTTTTTGTCTTTTTTCTACTTTAGATAATGCCATTTTTCAATGATTTTTATGCAGATTTACCTGCTTTTCTTCTAATAATTTCTCCTACGAATTTAATTCCTTTTCCTTTGTAAGGCTCTGGCTTACGGTAAGAACGAATTTTCGCTACAATCATTCCTAATAATTGATTATCATGAGATGATAATGTAATAATAGGATTTTTACCTTTTTCTGTTAAAGTTTCAACTTTAATTTCAACAGGTAATTCAATAACGATATTGTGAGAGAAACCTAATGACAAATCTAATTTTTGTCCGTTGTTAGATGCTCTATAACCAACACCAACTAATTCTAATTGTTTTTTAAAACCTTCTGTTACACCAGTAATCATGTTATTGATTAATGAACGGTATAAACCATGTAAAGCTTTGTTATCTTTAGAATCGTTTGGACGAACTACAGTTAAAACTCCGTCTTCGATTGTTAAATCAAATCCTTCTTTTAACTCTCTTGTCATTGTAATGTTGTTACCTTTTACAGTAACTACGTTATCTTTAAATTCAACAGTTGCTGCTGCAGGGATGTTGATATGTGCGTGTCCTATTCTTGACATAATTTCTTAATTTTTTAAAAGATTAATAAACAAAACATAAAACTTCACCACCTACATTCTCTTGACGAGCTTGTTTATCTGTCATCACACCTTTAGAAGTTGAGATGATAGCAACACCTAAACCGTTTAATACACGAGGTAATTCTTTAGATCCTGCGTATTGACGTAAACCTGGAGTTGAAGCTCTTTTGATTTTACGGATAGCTGGCTCTTTAGTAACTTTGTCGTACTTTAAAGCGATTTTAATTGTTCCTTGAGGTTGATCTTGTCCTTCGAATTTGTAGTTCAAGATGTAACCTTGTTCAAATAAGATCTTAGTGATCTCTTTTTTAATTTTAGATGCAGGAATTTCCACTACTTTGTGTCCTGCCATCATTGCATTTCTAACGCGAGTTAGAAAATCTGAAATTGGATCTGTATACATAAATAATTCTATAGTATAGCGCGTAAGCACTACTTTTAAAATTAAACTTTTACCAAAATGCACTATGCATTTGGGTTGCAAATATATTGCATATTTTTTAATTACAAACTATTAATCTAAATAATTTATTTTTAATCGTTTTATAACTAGGGATTAAGACAAAACATGAAACTCAATCTTTATATTTATTTATCTTTTTAATCGATCTCAACAATTAATTCTTGATGTAATCTTCTATTTTTATTCTTAAAAAATAGCTGAAAGTCAAAACAATTTATATAAATTTGATTTGGCTTTAGGGGTATTCTGAAAAGAATTGAGAGAGTCCCTTTGAACCTGATACGGTTAACACCGACGTAGGGAAAAGCAATATCTATGCAATTATTTAATATTTGCAACGCTTTATTTTCAAAGAAAATCCTCTTTAGCCATTAATTGTTTCATCTAAAAAATTATCAATTAATGGAAAATCTAATTATTCAAAATTTACATGCTGTCCGGACAAAAAATCCGCTTGTTCACAACATCACCAATTTTGTGGTGATGAACAATACTGCAAATGCTCTTTTGGCAATTGGAGCATCGCCTGTTATGATACATGCACACAAAGAAGTGGAAAATATCGTCAAAATCTCAAATGCATTAGTCATCAATATCGGAACTCTTGATGATTATTGGGCAGAAAGCATGCTAATTGCAGCAAAAAAAGCAGATCAACTGAATAAACCTTGGGTATTAGACCCTGTTGGAGCTGGAATTTCAACTTTCAGAAATGAACTTATAAAAGAACTGCTTCGCTATCATCCTACTGTCATAAGAGGAAATGCTTCAGAAATTTTAGCTTTAGATACCTTCAAAGCTGTTCAGGGAAAAGGAGTCGACAGTACACATCAAAGTAATCAAGCGATAAAAGCAGCACACAATTTAAACCAGAAAATTGGATCTGTTGTTTGCATTTCAGGTGCTTCAGATTTTATTGTATCCAACAATCCGATAATTGAAATTAAAAATGGTCATGAATTGATGACTAAAGTTACTGGTTTAGGTTGTTCAGCAACAGCTAGCATCGGTGCTTTTATTGGCCTTAATAAAAATCCTTTCCTCGAAACGGTTAGCGGCATGGCCATATTTAGTTTAGCAGGTGAATTGGCACAGAAAAAAAGTAATGGCCCAGGAACCTTACAAATGAATTTGTATGACACGTTATACCATATATCTGCAGAAGAAATTCAAACAAATTTGAAAATCTCAGTTTATGAAGATTAATCCAACTTTTCCTTATCCTTTGTATTTAGTCATTTCTGAAAAAGATTGTACGCATCTTCATTGGTTAGATGTTGCAGAGCAAGCAATTATAGGTGGGGTTGATATCATTCAGCTTCGGGAAAAAAATTGCACTGTCAGCGAGTATATTTCAAAAGCTACAATATTAAAAAAAATTACGGACCACTACAATATCCCTTTGATTATTAACGATTCATTAGAAGTCGCAACCGCTGTTAATCCTTGGGGAATACATGTCGGGCAGTCAGATATATTACCTTCTGAAATTCACAAAAATGCACAAGCTCTAAAAAATATTGGTTGGTCTTTAGAAATTATCAAACAGTTGAATGATGATGAAATGAAATATGTACATCATTTAGGGGTAAGTCCAATATTTTCGACTCCAACAAAAACCAATACGATTACTGAATGGGGTTTTGAAGGATTAAAATTTTTGAAAACTAAAACATCAAAACCATTGATTGCAATTGGCGGAATTAATGAAAGTAATATTGCTAAAATCATACAAGCCGGTGCAGATAGTGTTGCAATTGTTTCTGCAATTTGCGGAAGCAAAAATCCAAAAAAATCTGCCCAAATTTTAAAACAAATTATTAACGAAAATGAATACCATCCAAAAAGCATATAGTGTCTTAACAATTGCCGGATTTGACGGAAGCGGTGGCGCTGGCATACAAGCTGATACCAAAACAATTTCCGCTCATGGCTGTTATGCAACAAATGTATTGACAGCCTTGCCTGTTCAAAATACACAAGGCGTACAAAATATTTACGAAATTCCTGCACAAGCAATTCGTGAACAAATTCAATCCATATTAGAGGATATTTATCCTGATGCAATAAAAATTGGAATGGTTCATAGTGTTGAATTGGTTCATATCATTTCAGAGGAATTAAAAAATTACAATAGACCGATTGTTTATGACCCTGTCATGGTTGCGACAAGTGGACATCGGTTAATCAAAGAAGAAACACTTGAAGCTTGCATAGAAAAGCTTTTTCCTTTGGCCACGCTTATCACGCCAAATCTTGATGAAGCAAGTATTTTGGTAAATCATAAAATTGATTCTGCTGAATTGATGCTTTCTTATGGAGAAACGATTTTAAATTTAGGTTGTCAGAATCTTTTATTAAAAGGCGGACATCTTCAGCAAGAAAAAATTATCAGTTATTTATTTCAAAAAGAACAACCTGTACAAAGTTATACCTCTCAAAAAATAGAGACAAAAAATACGCATGGTTCAGGCTGCACACTATCTTCTGCAATTGCGTGTAATTTAGCTTTGGGGGTTTCACTCACACAAAGTGTACAACTAGCACAAGAATATGTTGAACAAGCAATATTAGGAAGTAAAGACCTAACAATTGGAAAAGGAAATGGACCTCTTAATCATTTATTTAATCCACAAAAATTAAAAACCTATGACATTCACAACTAAAGCTTGGGAAACCATCGCGCCTATTTACAATGATATTCTAAATATGCCTTTTATAATTGAATTGCAAAATGGGTCATTACCAATAGAGAAATTTCAGTTTTACATGTTACAAGATGCAAAATATTTGGAACATTTTGGGCGAGTATTAGCTGCCATTGGATCAAAATCTGAAGACAATCAACAAGCCATTGACTTTTTCGAATTCGGAAAAAATGCATTAATTGTTGAACGTGCTTTACACGAATCCTATTTTGAGGATTTTGGATTATCGCAAAACATCATCATCGAAACACAACCTGTTTGTCACCATTATTCACATTTCTTAAAAAGTACAGCTGCATTCGAACCTATTGAAATTGCATTAGCTGCTGTTTTGCCTTGCTTTTGGATTTATAAAGAAGTTGGTGATGAAATCATCAAAAATCAAACAAAAGAAAATAATCCATATCAAAAATGGATTGAGACCTATAGTGGAGATGAATTTGGTGAAGGTGTAAAAAAAGCGAAAAGTTATGTTGATAAGATTGCAGAAGGAGCAACTGAAAAAATAAAAGAACAAATGCTAGAAGCTTTTGTCAAAGCAAGCGAATTAGAATTTCAGTTTTGGAATGCATCTTATGAAAATATCACATGGGAAAGAAAATAAATGCCATCTTTTTTGATTTTGATGGGGTAATCGTAAATAGTCAACAATTATGGGAGCTGATGTTTGATGAAGTCATTAAAATATATCGGTTGGATACGATATGTTTGGTAGAAAATGACGGAATGAATTTCACAACAAATGAAGCAATCCAATTGATGTTAGAAAATCAGCAACGCTTTACAAATCATTTGTACGAGGAAATAATCGATTGGACAGAAAAATTTTATGTCGAAAACTTTCATCAGTTTGTACAATTAAATGACCACGTTGCTGAGATGTTGGAACATTTAAAAGCCAATCAAATTCAAATTGTTCTTGTTTCCAATTCCTCTAGAAGACAAATTAAGTATGCTTTTCAACAATTAAAACTTCATTCCTATTTTGATCACACTATTTCAGCAGATGATGTTTCAAAAGGCAAACCAAATGCAGAACCTTATTTAAAAGCTTTATCATTATGCGAAAAGCAAAAGGAAGAAGTTTTAGTTATCGAAGATTCACTCACCGGAATTAATTCAGCAAAAGATGCTGGTTTAAATTATAAAATTTACAACAATTCAGATTTTTGTCTTCAGCCAAATTACATAGCTGATTTTAGGGAATTGATCAAAGAAATATAAACCTTACAAAAACAAAAAAATCCTTACTCAATAAAGAGTAAGGATTTAATATTTCTAAAGCTATTGGTAAATTACCAAGACGCTTTTTTAACACCTGGGATTAACCCTTCGTTCGCCATTTCGCGGAAAGTTACACGAGAGATCCCGAAAGTTCTCATGTATCCTCTTGGACGACCTGTTAATTTACAACGGTTGTGTAAACGTACAGGAGAAGCGTTTTTAGGTAATTTTTGTAATGCTTCGTAGTCACCAGCTTCTAATAAAGCTTGACGTTTCGCAGCATATTTAGCAACTAATGCTTCTCTTTTGCGCTCACGCGCTTTCATTGATTCTTTAGCCATGACTTCTTATTTTTCTTTAGTAAATGGTAATCCGAATTTAGATAATAAAGCTTTAGCTTCTTTATCTGTGTTCGCTGAAGTTACAAAGGTAATATCTAAACCTTGAATTTTCTTGATTTTATCAATATTAATTTCTGGGAAGATAATTTGTTCTTTGATACCTAAGTTATAGTTACCTCTACCGTCGAAACCTGTAGAAGAAATACCGCTAAAATCACGTACACGTGGTAAAGCTGCAGATACTAAACGGTCTAAGAATTCATACATTTTCTCACCACGTAAAGTTACTTTAGCCCCAATTGGCATTCCTTTACGTAATTTGAAAGCTGCTTCATCTTTCTTAGAAATTGTTCCTACTGCTTTTTGACCAGTGATTAATTCTAACTCTTCGATAGCGTAATCAACGATTTTTTTGTCAGCTGTAGCAGCACCTAAACCTTGAGATAAAACAATTTTCTCTAATTTAGGAACTTGCATAATAGATTTATATCCGAACTCTTCTTTAAGAGCAGCTACAATCTCTTCTTTATATTTAACCTGCGGACGAGGTGTGTATGTTGTTGTACTCATCTTAGATAGCTTTTCCTGATTTTTTAGCAATTCTTACTTTTTTCCCTCCTTCTTCTTTGATCGCTACTTTCGTTGCTTTCCCAGTTTCTGGATCTACTAAAGCCAATTTACATAAATAGATTTGAGCTTCTTTTTCAACAACTCCACCTTGTGGATTTTGTGCGCTTGGCTTTACACGTTTTTTTGCAATATTAACCCCTTCAACGATAGCTTTAGCTTTGTCAGGGAATACGCGTAACACAGTACCAGTTTGACCTTTGTTAGATCCTGATAATACGACTACTTTGTCTCCTTTTTTAATTTTTAACTTTGCCATGTTGTTCTATTATAATACCTCTGGGGCTAATGATACAATTTTCATATATTCTTTATCACGTAACTCACGAGCAACTGGACCGAATACACGAGTACCACGCATTTCTCCTTGAGTATTCAATAATACACATGCATTATCGTCGAAACGGATATATGAACCGTCTTTTCTACGAACTTCTTTTTTAGTTCTAACTACAACAGCTTTTGATACAGCACCTTTTTTAACGTTTCCTGAAGGTGTAGCTTCTTTGATCGCAACTACGATTTTGTCACCTACTGATGCGTATCTTCTTTTAGTACCACCTAAAACGCGGATTACTAATGCTTCACGAGCTCCTGTGTTATCTGCAACTTTTAATCTAGATTCTTGTTGTAACATAACTTATCTTATTTAGCTCTTTCAATGATTTCTACTAATCTCCATCTTTTGTTTTTAGACAAAGGACGAGTCTCCATGATACGCACTGTGTCACCTTCGTTACACTCGTTATTTTCGTCGTGCGCTGTATATTTCTTCGTTTTTAAAACGAATTTCCCATAGAATGGGTGCTTTTGCTTCTTAGTTTCAGCTACAACAATGGTTTTTTCCATTTTGTTTGATGTAACTAAACCTACTCTTTCTTTTCTTAATTTTCTTTCCATCAGTTACAGATTACTGTTATGATTGTTTTTCGTTTAACACGGTATTCAAACGAGCAATTGTTCTGCGTAAGTCTCTAATACCGATTGGATTTGCTACAGGAGAAACAGCGTTTGTCAATTTTAATTGATCGTAGTTCGCTTGTTCTTCAGCTATTTTAGCTTGTAACTCCTCAACACTTAGATTTCTAATATCTGCTGCTTTCATTTTTTCTTAATTTTTGAAATTATTAATTTTGGAAATCACGTGCAACGATAAACTTAGTCTTAACAGGTAACTTCTGAGCTGCTAAACGCAATGCTTCAGTTGCAACCTCTACTGGCACACCTCCTACTTCGAATAAGATACGACCTGGTTGTACAGGAGCTACCCAATATTCTGGTGCACCTTTACCTTTACCCATACGTACCTCTGCTGGTTTCTTAGTAATTGGTTTATCTGGAAATATTTTAATCCATAATTGACCCTCTCTCTTCATGAAACGAGTTGCAGCAATACGAGCTGCCTCGATTTGACGTGCTGTAATAAACGCTTCGTCTAAAGATTTGATCCCGAAAGTCCCGTAAGCTAATTGAGTTCCTCTGTGAGAAACACCTTTCATCTTACCTTTTTGGGTTTTTCTAAACTTTACTCTTCTCGGTGATAACATATCTACTTAATTCTTTATGTTAGTTGTTAAACTAAATTATCGCTTTCTATTATTAGATCTTTCACCTCCCTTTCTGTTGTTGTCAGATTTTTTTTGTTTTTTCTGTAATCCAACTAAAGGAGATAATTCTCTCTTACCATATACCTCACCTTTCATGATCCATACTTTGATCCCTAAACGACCATAAGTTGTATGAGCTTCTGAAATGTGGTAATCAATGTCTGCACGGAATGTAGACAAAGGAATACGTCCATCTTTATAAGTTTCAGAACGTGCCATCTCTGCACCGTTTAAACGACCAGAGATTTGAACTTTGATTCCTTCTGCGTTCATTCTCATTGCTGATTGAATTGCCATTTTAATAGCACGACGGTAAGAAATACGATTCTCAATTTGACGAGCGATACTATCCCCTACTAAGATTGCATCTAATTCTGGTCTCTTAATTTCGAAGATGTTAATTTGAACCTCTTTACCAGTGATTTTCTTTAACTCTTCTTTTAATTTGTCAACTTCTTGTCCACCTTTACCAATAATGATACCTGGACGAGCAGTAGTTACAGTTACTGTAACCAATTTTAAAGTACGATCGATGTAAATACGAGAAACTCCGGCTTTAGACAAACGTGCTCTTAAATAAGTACGAATTTTTGCATCTTCTGCAATTTTATCACCGTAATCATTTCCACCGTACCAGTTAGAATCCCATCCTCTGATGATTCCTAAACGATTTCCGATTGGATTAGTTTTTTGTCCCATATTCTTAATCTTGTACTTTTTGTTTATCTTCTTTAGTTCCTAAAACCAAAGTTACATGGTTTGAACGTTTTCTGATTCTATGTGCTCTACCTTGAGGTGCAGTACGAATTCTTTTTAATTGACGTGCACTATCAACAGAGATTTCTTTAACATATAATCCAGCTTCTTCAACATCAGCTCCTTCATTTTTGATTTGCCAGTTAGCGATAGCGCTTAATAACAATTTCTCTAAACGGATTGAAGCGTGGTTTTTAGTATATTTTAAAATACCTAAAGCTTTTTGAATTTCAACTCCACGGATAATATCTACTACTAATCTCATCTTACGAGGAGAAGTAGGAACATTATTTAATTTCGCAAAAGCTACCTGCTTGTTAGCTTCTTTGATTCTTTCGTTACTTAATCTTTTTCTAGATCCCATGGCCCTTTACTATTTTTTTCCTTTGTTTTTAGCTCCGGCATGACCTCTAAAAGTACGTGTAGGAGCGAACTCACCTAATTTATGACCTACCATATTCTCAGTAACATAAACAGGAATAAATTGCTTTCCGTTGTGTACTGCGATTGTTTGACCAACAAAATCAGGAGAAATCATTGATGCTCTTGACCATGTTTTGATCACGTTTTTGCTACCGCTTTCTACGTTAGCAAGAACTTTCTTTTCTAATTTATAGTGGATGAATGGTCCTTTTTTTAATGAACGTGCCATAAATTATTTTTTTCTTCTTTCAACAATATATTTGTTAGACGCTTTCTTCTTGTCACGAGTTTTGTAACCTTTCGCTGGAATACCGTTACGAGAACGAGGAATACCTCCTGTCGCACGACCTTCACCACCACCCATTGGGTGATCTACAGGGTTCATAACCATTGGACGAGTTCTTGGACGACGACCTTGCCATCTAGAACGACCAGCTTTACCAGAAACTTCTAACTGATGGTCTGTGTTAGAAACAACACCTACTGTTGCTTTACACTCCACTAAAATCATTCTTGATTCACCACTTGGTAACTTAACGATAGCATATTTACCATCACGCGCAACTAATTGAGCATAAGTACCTGCACTTCTTGCCATAACTGCTCCTTGCCCTGGACGTAACTCAATACAAGAGATTACTGTACCTAATGGCATGTTTTTAAGCTTCATAGCATTACCTACTTCTGGTTCTACGTTTTCACCTGAAACAATTACTTGTCCAGCTTTCAAACCATTTTGAGCAATAATGTAACGTTTTTCACCATCTTCGTAAGATAATAAAGCGATGAATGCAGTTCTGTTTGGATCGTATTGTACAGATTCTACAGTTGCAGCACCTTCTTTATCACGTTTGAAGTCGATGATACGATATTTTTGTTTGTGTCCACCACCGATATAACGCATTGTCATTTTACCAGTGTTGTTACGTCCACCCGATTTAGATTTTCCTTCAACTAATGTCTTTTCTGGCTTAGCATTTTTATCTACTGCCGCAAATTCATTAACCACTCTAAAACGTTGTCCCGGGGTGATAGGTTTTAATTTTCTTACTGACATTTTTTAATTCTTAAATTATCCGAACAACTCTATTTCTTGACCTTCAGCTAAGCTAACGATCGCTTTTTTCAACTTATTTGTTTTTCCAGTTTGAAAACCTGTTTTTGTGTAACGAGTTTTTACTTTTGGAGCAGATACTAAAGTACTAACAGAAACTACAGATACACCGTAAGTTTTTTCTACAGCTTCTTTAATTTGAATTTTGTTAGCTTTTGTGTCTACATAAAACGAATATTGCCCTAACAACTCACTGTTATTAGTTGCTTTTTCTGAAATTACTGGTTTAATTATGATTCCCATTTTCTTCGTCTTATTTTGTTAAATTTTCTTGAACTGTTGCTAAAGAACCTTCTAAAAATACGATTTGAGAAGCATTGATTAAATCAAATACATTTAATTCCTCAGTTGTAACAACTTTAACTTTTTGTAAGTTACGAGAAGATAAATATACATTGCTATTAGATTCACCTAATACGAATAATGATTTTGTGTTCTCTAATCCTAAATCAGTTAAAACAGTTTTGAACTCTTTAGTTCTTGGAGCTTCGAAAGAAAAGTTTTCAACAACTTTGATTTCATTCTCAGCTAACTTTTGTGATAAAACTGATTTTTTAGCTAATCTCTTTTGTGCTTTGTTTAATTTGAAAGAGTAGTTTCTTGGACGTGGTCCGAAAACTCTACCTCCTCCTCTAAACACTGGAGATTTGATAGAACCAGCACGAGCTGTACCTGTTCCTTTTTGCTTTTTGATTTTACGAGTTGATCCCGCAATCTCAGCTCTTTCTTTTGCTTTGTGCGTTCCTTGGCGTTGAGCTGCTAAATATTGTTTAACTTCTAAGTACACTGTGTGTGTAGAAGGCTCAATTCCGAAAACTGCCTCGTCTAAAGATACTGTTCTTCCAGTTTCTTGACCTTTGATGTTTAATACTACTACTTCCATCTTCTAACGATTACGTATGAATTTTTAGGACCTGGGATAGCACCTTTAACAATTAAAAGATTTTTCTCAGTATCCACTTTAAGTACTTTTAAGTTCTGAACAGTAACTTGTTTACCACCCATTCTTCCAGCCATACGCATTCCTTTGAATACACGAGATGGATCTGAACCAGCACCGATAGAACCTGGAGCTCTTAAACGGTTATGTTGACCGTGTGTAGCTTGACCTACCCCACCGAAACCATGACGTTTAACAACACCTTGGAAACCTTTTCCTTTTGAAGTACCTGTAATACTTACAAATTCTCCTTCGTTGAATAATTCAACGTTAACTTCTCCTCCTAGAGTTAAAGAGTTCACGAATTCTTCACCGTAAAACTCAACTAACTTTCTCTTTGGAGTCGTTCCTGCTTTTTTAAAGTGACCTTTTAAAGCATTAGTCGTGTTTTTTTCTTTTGCGTCATCGAAACCAAGTTGAGCAGCAACGTACCCATCTTTCTCTACGGTTCTGACTTGAGTAACCACACATGGCCCAGCCTCTACGATTGTCACAGGAATATTTTTCCCGTTCTCATCAAATAAGCTAGTCATCGCGATTTTTTTACCAATGATACCTGACATTTGATTAAAATATGTTAATAATTTGTTTAATATTTCAGAGAATGTGGACTTTCGACCACTAGAGATCTTCTCTAAAATTAGCATGCAAATGTATGAATTAATTTGTAAACAACAAACTTTCAATTGATTATTTTTCAAAAGTTTACAAACAGCGAAAAATATCAATCAAAGCATTCTTAATAGCAATTCATAAAAAAACCCTGAGATGTGCACGTCTCAGGGTTTATATTTATTTAAAATACAGCTAACTATACTTTAATTTCTACTTCAACACCACTAGGTAATTCTAACTTCATTAAAGCATCAACTGTTTTAGATGAAGAAGAATAAATGTCTAATAATCTTTTGTGAGCTGATAATTGAAATTGCTCGCGAGATTTTTTGTTAACGTGTGGAGATCTTAAAACTGTAAAGATTCTTTTGTGAGTTGGTAATGGAATTGGTCCATTAACAACAGCTCCTGTAGCTTTTACAGTTTTTACGATTTTTTCAGCTGATTTATCAACTAAAGAATAATCGTAAGATTTTAATTTTATTCTAATTTTTTGACTCATTTTTCTTGAATTAAGCGTTACCTTTTGCTTTAGCGATTACAGCTTCAGACACGTTTGTTGGTGCTGGAGCGTAGTGATCGAATTCCATTGTAGATGTAGCACGACCAGAAGATAATGTACGTAATGAAGTTACATATCCGAACATTTCTGCTAATGGAACCATAGCTTTAATAACTTTAGCGTTATTTCTATCATCCATTCCTGATACTTGACCACGACGACGGTTTAAGTCACCTACAATATCACCCATGTTTTCTTCTGGAGTTAAAACCTCTAACTTCATGATAGGCTCTAAGATTTGAGCACCAGCGGCTTTTGCAGCAGCTTTGTAACCCATTTGAGCAGCTAACTCGAAAGATAATTGGTCAGAATCCACAGGGTGGAAAGATCCATCTTTTAAAGTAACTTTTAACGAATCCATTTCGAATCCTGCTAAAGGTCCATTCTTCATTGCAGCTTTAAAACCTTTCTCAATAGAAGGGATAAATTCTTTAGGAACGTTACCACCTTTAATTTCTGAAACGAATTCTAAACCTACTTTTCCTTCATCTGCTGGTCCCATTTCGAAAACGATATCAGCAAATTTACCACGACCACCTGATTGTTTTTTGTAAACCTCACGGTGATTAGCTGGACGAGAGAATGATTCTTTGTACTCTACTTGAGGCTCACCTTGGTTAACCTCTACTTTAAATTCACGTTTTAAACGGTCAACGATGATATCTAAGTGTAACTCACCCATACCAGAAATAACTGTTTGACCAGAAGCCTCATCAGTTTTTACTTGGAATGTTGGATCTTCTTCAGCTAATTTAGCTAAAGCCATACCTAATTTATCAACGTCAGCTTTCGTTTTAGGCTCAACTGCGATACCAATTACTGGATCTGGGAAGTCCATAGACTCTAATACGATAGGGGCTTTTTCATCACATAAAGTATCTCCTGTTTTGATATCTTTGAAACCTACTGCAGCTCCAATATCACCTGCTTCGATTCTCTCGATAGGCTCTTGTTTGTTAGCGTGCATTTGGAAGATACGAGAAATACGTTCTTTGTTACCAGAACGAGTATTTAATACGTAAGATCCAGCGTCTAATCCACCTGAATAAGCACGGAAGAATGCTAAACGACCTACGAATGGGTCAGTAGCAATTTTGAATGCTAATGCTGCGAATGGCTCATCAACTGAAGGTTTTCTTGAGATAGGCTCGTCAGTTTTTGGGTCAGTTCCTGGGATCGCTTCTTTATCACTTGGTGATGGTAAGTAACGACATACAGCATCTAACATGAATTGTACACCTTTGTTTTTGAACGAAGATCCACAAGTCATTGGGATGATAGACATATCTAATGTTGCAGCACGTAATGCAGCGTGAACTTCTTCTTCAGTAATAGAGTTTTCGTCCTCCATGTACTTCTCTAATAAGTTCTCGTCATACGCAGCTACTTCTTCAATTAATTGACCACGGAATTGTCTTACATCGTCAACCATATCAGCTGGGATTTCAACAACATCAAATGTAGAACCATGATTCTCATCATGCCATACAATTGCACGGTTTTTAATTAAATCTACAACTCCTTTAAAGTCTGCTTCGTCACCGATTGGTAATACAATAGGAACAGCATTTGACCCTAACATTTCACGTACTTGACGACATACATTTAAGAAGTCAGCTCCTTGACGGTCCATTTTGTTAACGAAACCTAAACGAGGAACTTTATAGTTATCTGCTAAACGCCAGTTTGTTTCAGATTGAGGTTCAACTCCATCTACTGCTGAGAATAAGAAAACTAAACCATCTAAAACACGTAAAGAACGGTTTACCTCTACTGTAAAGTCAACGTGACCAGGAGTGTCGATAATATTAAAGTGGTACCCTTTAGCGTCTGGTAATGGTTTACCTTGTTCTGTTGGGAATGTCCAATCTACTGTTACAGCTGCAGAAGTAATTGTAATACCTCTTTCAGCTTCTTGCTCCATCCAGTCAGTTGTAGCTGATCCTTCATGAGTTTCTCCAATTTTGTGATTCTTACCTGAATAGAATAAGATACGCTCTGTCGTTGTAGTTTTTCCTGCATCGATGTGAGCAGCAATACCAATGTTTCTTGTGTATTTTAAATCTCTTGCCATCTTGTATTAGAATCTAAAGTGAGAGAATGCTTTGTTAGCTTCTGCCATTTTGTGAGTATCTTGACGTTTTTTAACGGCAGATCCTTCCTCTTTAGCAGCTGCAATAATTTCTCCAGCTAATTTTTGAGCCATCGATTTCTCGTTTCTGTTACGAGAATATTTGATTAACCATTTCATTGCTGTTGAAATTTTACGGTCTGGACGAATTTCCATTGGAATTTGGAATGTAGCTCCACCAACACGGCGAGAACGTACTTCTACGTGAGGCATTACATTAGATAATGCTTCTTTCCAAATGTCTAATGAAGTTTTTTCTGCATCTTCTTTACGAGAATCTACGATTTCTAACGCATCATAGAAAATTTTGAATGCTACAGATTTTTTTCCGTCGTACATTAAGTTGTTTACGAAACGAGTTACTAACTGATCATTAAATTTAGGATCTGGAAGTAAAGGTCTTTTTTTAGCTCTTGTCTTTCTCATCTTACCTTAAATTTATTTTTTAGCATCTTTAGGACGTTTCGCTCCATACTTACTTCTACGTTGAGTACGTCCGTTTACTCCCGCAGTATCTAACGCTCCACGTACAATGTGGTAACGCACACCTGGTAAATCTTTAACTCTACCTCCTCTAACCAATACTATCGAGTGCTCTTGAAGATTATGACCTTCACCACCGATGTACGCGTTAACTTCTTTCCCGTTTGTTAATCTAACACGAGCAACTTTACGCATTGCTGAGTTAGGTTTCTTAGGAGTTGTAGTGTAAACACGTGTACAAACACCGCGGCGTTGTGGACATGATTCCAATGCAGCCGATTTACTCTTCTTGGTTAGTTTTTTTCTACCTTTTCTAACTAATTGTTGAATTGTTGGCATACTAATTAAATTTCCTTTTAAATTTGGATTAAACCCATTTTTTGGGCATGCAAAACTACAAATAATTTATACAAAAACAAATAATAATGGATTTATTTTACATTGATTTATAATTTTTTAAAGAATTATAAACTATATTTTACAGAATTTTAATTCAAGAATAACAAAACAAGTAAATTATCAATAAACCTAATTTTTGATAAGTGATAGTATCTTATCTACATCTATTGACAACAAAATTTATTAAAACTTTATCCTATATTATTTTTCTCTAAGCTAATAACTTTTCGTATTTTTAATTAATCTGAATATCATATAATTATCGATATATTTTAATAAAAACGTTCGCATAATATTTATTTAATGTTAATTTTACATTAGAAAAATTAATTTTGCACTTCAAAACATTATTAAATGTCGGTAAACTCATTTTTTAAATTATTTACTCCAAAGGATAAAGTATTCTATCCTTTGTTCGAGGAGGCTTCAAAAAGTTTAATCAAATTAGCTGAATTGTTACACGAATGTGTAAACGCTCCAGTTGAGGAACGCGAAGATTACATCGCACAAATTTCTAAAATCGAAAGTAAAATTGAATATCTTACTCAAAAAACAAATTTAGAGTTAAGTAAAAACTTTATCACACCTTTTGACAGAGAAGATATTTATCAATTAGTAAAATCTATCGATTATGTTGCAGATAATTTAAATGGTGCAGCGAATCGTATCAATATTTATCAAGTAGATAAAATTACAAAATCTATCCGCAAAATTACAGCTGTTAACTTAGAGGCTTGTCAATTAATCGGAGAGGGAATTGAGCAATTGAAAGATTTGAGAAACGTAAATCGTATTTACGAAATATGTGAACGAATCAATAAATTAGAAAATAAATCGGATCGTATTTTTGATAAAGCAGTTCAGGAAATTTTCGAAAACGAAACTGATGTTAAAAATATCATCAAGTATAAGGAGGTTTTATCTTCATTAGAATCTGCAACAGACAAGTGTAAAAGTGTTGCTAACGTATTGGAAGCTGTAGCGGTAAAACATTCATAACCAAAACTTAATCTAAAAGATTATGACAGATTTTTTTTCAGCGTTTTCGAGCATGTTATCGTCTACGCCAGGAATGTTATTGATTACTATTATCGTCTTAGCTTTTGTTTTTGATTATATTAATGGTTTTCACGACGCCGCAAACTCAATTGCTACAATTGTTGCAACTAAGGTTTTAACGCCTTTTCAAGCTGTACTTTGGGCTGCCGCATTCAACTTTGCTGCTTACTTTATTTCAGTTTATTGGATTGGAGAATTTAAGATTGGTAACACTATTGCAAAGTCGGTTAACGAGCATTTTATTACACTAGAAGTTATTTTAGCTGGAATTATCGCTGCAATTTCTTGGAACTTATTAACATGGAAGTTTGGTATTCCTTCTTCTTCTTCTCATACATTAATTGGTGGTTTCATTGGAGCTGCATTAGCTCACGCCGGTGGTTTTTCTGCTGGTGGAGAAGATGTAATTGTTTACAAAAAAGTAATTCCAATTATTTGCTTTATCGTATTAGCACCATTAATTGGTATGATTATCGCCTCGATATTAACCATAATCACGCTTCATATTTGCAAAAGAGCCAAACCTGCAAAAGCAGAATGGTGGTTCAAGAAATTACAATTAGTTTCTTCTGCTCTTTTCTCTTTAGGACATGGTATGAATGATGCGCAAAAAGTAATGGGTATTATTGGAGCAGCGGTTATCTTTTATCACATTAATGTCGATTTTGATCCGGCTTATGTACAAGCAGAAGATAAATTCCAGTATTTCGTAGCGCATTGGATGTGGGTTCCTATTACATCGTTTGTTGTTATCGCATTAGGTACAATGGGTGGTGGATGGAAAATCATCAAAACGATGGGTTCTAAAATTACAAAAGTAACGCCATTGGAAGGTGTAGTTGCTGAAACTTCTGGAGCAATGACGCTTTATATTTCTGAGCATTTCGGAATTCCAGTTTCTACAACGCATACAATTACAGGTTCTATTATTGGTGTAGGTTTAACGAAACGTGTATCTGCAGTTCGTTGGGGAGTTACAATCAGTTTACTTTGGGCGTGGGTTCTTACTATCCCAGTCTCTGCATTATTAGCTGCATTAATCTACTACATCGTAACATTATTTGTTTAAAAATAACAATCAATATCATTAATATTTAGGAGCTTTTATTAGCTCCTTTTTTATTTTTGAAATAATTTTCGAAATTGATAAATGATAAGTTTAATAAAGTTTTAAATTTGCGCCATGCAATTAACTGTATTATTTATCATTATCGGCTTAGCCATTTTATTTGATTTCTTAAATGGTTTTCACGATGCCGCAAACTCTATTGCAACGGTTGTTACTACAAAGGTTTTAACTCCTATTCAAGCCGTTATATGGGCTGCATTCTTCAATTTTGTTGCTTTCTTCATTGCCAAATTTATCATTGGAGAATTTGGAGTTGCAGACACAATCGCAAAAATTATTAAAGAAGATGTTGTCGTCGCATTTGGATCCAATCCATCTATCGTTGTTATGGCGGCGCTTTCTGCAGCAATCACTTGGAATATTTTAACTTGGAAATTAGGAATCCCTTCCTCTTCATCTCACACCTTGATTGGTGGTTTAGCTGGAGGTGCATTAGCTGCAACAGGTTATGATTTTTCTGCTATTAACAGTACGATTATCTTAACGATTATCGCTTTTATTTTGGTTGCACCAATTATTGGTTTAGTCGCTGGTAATGTTATTTACATCATCACGCTGAATCTTTGTCGAAATGCAAAACCACATAAAGCAGATGCTTGGTTCAAGAAATTGCAATTAGTTTCTTCTGCGATGTTGAGTATTGGTCATGGTTTGAATGATTCTCAAAAAGTAATGGGAGTGATCACGTTTGCTTTACTTGCTAATCAAACTGCAATTGTTAATACGGATATGAATGATTGGATTTTGAATGATGTTTTCAATTGGAAGCATTGGTTCATCACAACAAGTAGTACTGATATTCACGATTGGGTTCCGATTATGTGTTTCTCTGCAATTGCTTTAGGAACTTTAGGTGGCGGAATGAAAATCCTAAAAACGATGGGAAATAAAATTACAAAAATTACTCCTATCGAAGGTTTCACTGCTCAAACAGCTTCAGCTATTACATTATTTTTTACTGAACATATCAAAATGCCAGTTTCTACAACTCACGTGATCACAGGATCTATTATTGGTGTTGGAATGGTAAAAAGAGTTTCTGCCGTTCGTTGGGGAGTTACAATTAGTTTATTATGGGCTTGGATTTTGACAATTCCAGTTTCTGCACTTATTGCAACAGGATTTTATTATCTATTTTCGATGTTTTTCTAACATTAAAAATTTAATCATATAAAAAATGGCTGTCAAAATTGACGGCCATTTTCTATTTATTTTAATATTTATTCTTGAATGATTATTTGCTAAAATCTTCTTTCAATAAATCGATTTTCGCTAACAACGTTTGTTGAACAGCTGGATAATCTTCTTTGTTAGAAAGTGAAGCATTTACAGAGAAATAATATTTAATCTTTGGTTCTGTTCCAGAAGGACGACAAGCTACTTTACTTCCATCCTCTGTATAGAAAATCAATACATTTGACTTTGGTATCTCAATCGCTTTTTCTTCACCAGAAATTAAATCTTTGTCGATAGAAGATTGAAAATCTTTTACACGAACAACTTTAGATCCTGCTAATTCTTTTGGAGGATTTGATCTAAATTCAACCATCATTTTAGCAATTAACTCTGCACCTTCTTTTCCAGGTTTTACAATACTAATTAAATCTTCTTGATATGCTTTTCCGATTTCAAGATAGATTTCCATTAATTTATTGTACAGAGAACTTCCTTTTGCTTTTTGTACAGCAGCAATTTCAGAAACCAATAAAGCTGTTGTAACAGAATCTTTATCACGGATAAAGTCTCCAACCATAAATCCGAATGATTCTTCTCCTCCTCCAACAAAACTTTCTTTGCCTTCGAATTTGCGAATCATATCAGCAATCCATTTGAAACCTGTTAATCCTACTTTACAATCAACATTGAATTTCGCAGCAATATCATAGAAAATATCAGACGTTACGATTGTCGATCCGATAAATTCATTTCCAACTAATTTCCCCGATTTTTGCCATTTTTCTAATAAATAATAAGCCAAAACAGTATTCATTTGGTTACCATTTAATAAAACAATTTCACCTTCATTGTTACGCGTTGCAACACCTACACGATCCGCATCAGGATCTGTTCCAATCACAACATCAGCACCAATTTCATTCGCTAAAGTAACTGCCATAGTCAAAGCCTCTGGTTCTTCTGGATTTGGCGATTTTACTGTTGGGAAATCTCCACTTGGAATTGCTTGTTCAGCAACTTGATGAACTTGAGTAAAACCAGCTTTATCAAAAGCTTTTGGCGTAATTGCAACGGCAGTTCCGTGAATAGAAGTAAAAACAATTTTTATATCTTCCTTACCATCTTGTGTAAAACTTCCGTTCGCTACACATGCATCAATAAAAGCTTCATCAATTTCTTTACCTATATACGTTAACAATGCATCGTTACCTTGAAATTTGATTTCTTCTACTTTTACATTATTTACTTCATTAATAATTTCTCCATCTTGTGGCGGAACAATTTGCGCTCCATCATTCCAATAAACTTTGTAACCATTGTAAATCGGAGGATTGTGGGAAGCTGTCAACACAATTCCAGCATCACAACCTAAATGACGAACTGTAAAAGACAATTCTGGCGTTGGGCGAAAAGATTCAAACAAATAAACGTTGATTCCATTCGCAGTCAAAACATCGGTAACCATTTTTGCAAACGTATCCGAATTGTGACGAACATCGTATGCAATCGCAACTTTTTTCTCTTTATTCGGAAATTGTTGATTAATATAATTTGCTAAACCTTGCGTTGCTGCACCAAGTGTATATTTGTTTAAACGATTTGTTCCAACACCCATTATACCACGCATTCCTCCTGTTCCAAACTCAAGGTTTTTATAAAAAGAATCGTCTAATTCGGTTGGATTATTATCAATTAAATCTTGAACAGCTTTTCTTGTTTCCGCATCATAAGCGTCAGAAAGCCATAATTTAGCATTATCTAAACTTGAAGTCATTCTTATCTTTTATTTTTTTAATACTTGGGCGCGGTCGGCAATTTTTGTATCCTTATTAGGATCGCCCATAAAATTTACAATTGAGTTTCCTTTTGCAGAACCATATAAGGTTTGGCGTGCATTGATGTCTAATAAAGCGTTATCATCTGTTGTGAAATTAGCTTCATTGACCTCGTATTTGAATAAATTCAATTGTGCTTCGCCATAAGCTTTCACTTTCATAGTTCCAGCAGTTCCTTCTAACATAATATTAGATTGATCATCTGCTTTCAAATCAAAGTTGTTTGTAATCAAAAAAGTTTGATTAATTCTCGCTTGATCTTTCGCAGAGATAGTCAATTCATCAACATTCAATGTTCCAGAAGTAGTCAAAGAAGTTTGTTTATTTGCATCAATCTTTTCTAAATCTCGTGTCACATAAACGTACAAATCATAGGCACTATAATGGTCTACATTTGATTTTTCTTTGATTGTAACCGCATTATTTTTTGCTTCAACTTCTAAATTATCAATAATATTTTGATGCGATTCTACTTTAACTCCAGATTTATTTCCTGGAACTAAAATAACATTACAATTACACGAAACGCTCAAATCTTTGATATTATCAGCTGTATATTCTTTTTGAGCCGTTGCAGCACCTTCTCCATCAATTGATGATGAACACGAAGTTGCAACTAAACCTAAAAATCCTAATAAAAATATTTTCTTCATAGTAGTTGGTTATTTAATTAGTTTAAATTCAATTCTTTTTGAACTAAATACAATTGTTTTTCGCGATTATTGCGAACAATTAACTCGCCCAAAAATCCCGCCAAAAATAATTGCGTTCCTAAAATCATAAAAACTAACGAAATATAAAAATAAGGACTATCTGTGATTAATCTGGCTGGTGTATGGGAAATATAAACTTTATATAATTTCTCGATTCCTAAATAAAATGAAGCGAAAAACCCTAAAATAAACATCAATGTACCCAATAAACCGAAAATATGCATTGGTTTATTCCCAAACCTTGACGCAAAGAAAAGTGTAATCAAATCCAAGAAACCATTTACAAAACGATTTGCTCCAAATTTTGAAACACCATATTTACGCGCTTGATGTTTTACTTTTTTCTCAATAATTTTCGAATATCCCGCATTTTTCGCTAAAACAGGAATATAACGGTGCATATCACCATACAATTCGATATTTTGCGTTACTTCCCAACGATAAGCTTTCAAACCACAGTTAAAATCGTGCAATTTTACACCAGAGGTTTTACGTGCTACACCATTGAATAATTTCGAAGGAAGATTTTTTGTCAATTTATTATCTTGACGATTTTCTTTCCAACCCGAAACAATATCTGCTTTTTGGTTTTTCAGCATTTTGTATAACGACGGTATTTCCTCAGGAAAATCTTGTAAATCTGCATCCATAGTAATCACAACATCACCTTTCACTTCTTTAAAAGCCGCGCTAAGTGCTGGAGACTTACCATAATTTTTACGGAATTTAATTCCTTTCACTTCTGTATTGAAGTTGGCAATATACTCTATAATTTGCCACGAATCATCTGTACTCCCGTCATCAACGAAAATAACTTCGAATGTAAAATCATTCTGTTCACAGACTTTTTTGATTCTGTAGAATAATTCCTCTAAGGAATCTTGTTCGTTCAGTAAAGGAACAACAACTGAAATATCCATATGTTAAAAAACACGTTTTTTTAAGAATTGTGAAAACATCGCTGCAATTGCGATGTAGAAAGATAAGAAAATTGAGGATAATCCGAAGAAGTTTTTCACAGTAAATAAATTAAGTGTTTTATAATCATCCGAATTTCTAAATGTTTCGATATCTTTTGCGACTTTTGGATCAGACATATTAGACGTAAAAGTATCTAATAACCCTTGTTTCAAACTATCTTGTGCCCATTCTCCATAAGTATTGAAGAATACAAAAATAACAATCAAACTCATGATTCCTGCAAAGAAAATCGTGTAGAAACCAACTTTAAAACCTTCTTTGAAAGTCATTAATTCTTCTGAAGTTTGATGATTTTTTGCTTTATTTTTCGATAAATTGAAAATTATTAAAAAACAATATAATGCATACAAAGGTAATACAATAAAACAGCAAATCATGAAGCTGTAAGTGTAATAATCTTTTACAGAAACTGTTCCGTTTAAAGAAAAATAAAAGTAAAGCGCGAAAAACAATGCTAATGTAATTGCTGTAAGCACCAAAGAGTTTTTGAAAATTTTATTAAAACTAATCATTCTGCAAAGATAATTATATCTCGTAATTCTTTCTCTATTAAATTGTATGATTTAAAAAGGAATTTATCTTCATAAATTCTTTTCTTCAATTATTTTTTACAATATCAATTACTTTTTTAGTTCTAATTTTTATTTGTAAATCAATCTATTAATTCAATCAGACCTAAGCAACAAGAAAGTTTTTTCAATAAACACTTTTATTTTTACAAAACTTTCTTACCTTTGCATCAGGCAAGTCCTACACAACCAGCTCCTGTTGAATCCTCCAGGACGGGAACGTAGCAAAGGTATACGGTCGTAGCGGTGTGATGTAGATCGCTTGCCTATTTTTATTTTTCTAAATTTCACTCCCACTTTTTTTTACCCCATTATTTATTCGTAAATTTGCAACCATTGATTTAAAGATTCAATGGAAACAAACAAAGCACCAAAGTACATTTTCGTTACCGGAGGAGTAACATCGTCGTTAGGAAAAGGAATCGTAGCATCATCATTAGGAATGCTACTAGAAGCAAGAGGATATAGAGTAACAATTCAGAAATTGGATCCCTATATAAATGTAGACCCAGGAACACTTAATCCTTACGAGCATGGAGAATGTTACGTTACGGAAGACGGTGCAGAGACCGATTTAGATTTAGGACATTATGAGCGTTTCTTGAACCGTGCAACGTCTCGTGCTAACTCAGTTACTACAGGTCGTATTTATCAAACAGTTATAGAAAAAGAACGTCGTGGAGATTATTTAGGAAAAACAGTTCAAGTTGTTCCTCATATCACAAACGAAATAAAACGTCGTATCAAATTATTAGGTAATACAGGTGATTATGATATCATCATTACTGAAATTGGAGGTACGGTTGGAGATATTGAGTCTTTACCTTATATCGAATCTATCCGTCAGTTAACTTGGGAATTAGGAGAACATAATTCTTCTGTTATTCACTTAACATTAGTCCCTTATTTAGCTGCTGCGGGTGAATTAAAAACAAAACCTACTCAACATTCTGTTCGTACATTAATGGAAAATGGTATTCATGCCAATGTTTTAGTTACACGTACGGAGCGTCATTTACCAAAAGATGTAAAAGCTAAATTGGCTTTATTCTGTAATGTTCGCAAAGAAAATGTAATCGAAAGTATGGATGCAGACACAATTTATGAGGTTCCATTCTTATTACATAAACAAAATTTTGACGAAGTTGTTTTAAAAGGCTTAGATTTGCCAACTGATCAAGAACCAGATTTTACAGTTTGGAACAAATTCTTATCAAATCATAAAAATCCTAAAAACGAAATAGAAATTGCTTTAGTTGGTAAATACGTTTCGTTACACGATTCTTATAAATCAATTACAGAAGCATTTACACATGCTGCTGCAACTTGCGAAACGAATGTAAAAGTTCGTTGGGTATATTCTGGTGATATTACAGAAGACAATGTTGGAGAGCAGTTGAAAGGCGTTTCGGGAATTTTGATTGCACCAGGTTTTGGAGATCGTGGTATTTTAGGTAAAATAATTGCTGCAAATTATGCACGAAGAAATAATATTCCAACATTAGGAATTTGTTTGGGAATGCAAATTATGGCAATTGAATTTGCGCGTAACGTTTTAGGTTACGAAAAAGCAGATTCAGCAGAAATGGATTTAACAACGCCTTATCCAGTTATCAGTTTGATGGAAGATCAAAAAGATGTATCGGACAAAGGAGGAACAATGCGTTTAGGAAATTGGAAATGTGAATTAACTCCAAATTCAAAAATTGAGAAAATTTACAACACAACCGAAATCTTAGAACGTCATCGTCATAGATATGAATTCAACAATGATTTTTACGATGAATTTGTTGAAAACAATTTTATTCCAGTTGGTAAAAACCCTGAAACAGAATTAGTAGAAATTTTAGAACATAATCAACACCCATATTATATAGGTGTACAATTCCATCCGGAATATAAAAGTACAGTTGCTTCGCCACATCCTTTATTTATAAGTTTTATCGAAGCTTCTTTATTGAATAAACAAAATGATTTATTAAATGCAACAAGAGAAAAAATTTGATTTTAACCAAACGATTGGTTTTATTTTAATTGCAATTCTTTTTGGCGTATTCTATTTTCTAAACAAACCTTCGGAAGCGGAGGTCGAAGCTCAGAAAAAAGAATTAGTTCAAAAGCAAGAGCAAGCAAAAAAACAGGAACAATTAAATAAAACAGCTACAACACAAGCTTTTCAAACTGTAGATTCTACATTAGCAAAAGATGTTGAAATTAGTAATGATAAACTAAAAGTTACTTTTTCGCCAAAAGGAGCTCAAATTTCTGACGTACAAATCGTTGGATATACAGCTTACAATGACAAAAAAGATGGACACAAAGATCCTTTACATTTGATAAAAGATGGATCAAGTAAGTTCAATTTATCATTCAAAACAAAACAAGGAGCTGTTCTTAATGTTTCGGATTTAGTTTTTGTACCTCAAGTACAGAAAAATGCGAACAATACAATTGTGACGTTTACAGCAAATGCGCAAAATAGTCAAATTCAATACATCTATACATTAGGCGATTCTTATGGTATCGATTTCGAAGTTAAAACGCAAGGTTTATCTAACATCACTTCTGATAAAAATGTAGATTTAGCGTGGACAATGGATGGTTTCAGTACTGAAAAAGGGAAAGATCAAGAAAAATATTGGTCACATACTTATTTTCAGTTCAAAGGAAACAAAGACATCGAATACGAATTATTTGGTTCTGACGAATGGGAAGAAGAGGAAGCTATTTCTTGGGTAGCCAACAAACAACAATTCTTCGCAACAGTTTTATCAAATGATGAAGGGTTTAAAACAACAAAAGGTGGTTCTAAAAACTCTGATAAAGAGGATTTAACTTATAGTAAACACTATCACTTAAACTCAAAATTAGAGTTAAAAAATAATGAAATCAATACAAAATTCACATGGGATTTTATTCCATTGGATTATAAAATGTTGAAAGATTATAACGACAAAGGATTCCAAAACTTAATTGACTTTGGTTGGGGATTATTTGGTTGGTTGAATAAATATTTCTTCTTGAATGTATTTAAATGGTTGGCAGCAATGAGTATTCCTTTAGGATGGGTAATCTTCTTGATGACAATCGTTGTAAAATTGATTTTATCTCCAATTATGTACAAACAATACCGTCAATCTGCATTGATGAAAGTTGTTCGTCCAGAGTTGAATGAAATCAACGAAAAATACAAGGATCCAAAAGATGCGATGAAGAAGCAACAAGAAACAATGGCAATTTATCGTAATGCAGGAATCAATCCATTAGCAGGATGTTTACCAGCATTATTACAAATTCCTATTTTCTATGCGTTATTCCGTTTCTTCCCGAACTTAATCGACTTGAGAGGTGTTCCTTTCTGGTTCGTAGATGATTTAACAGCATTCGATGATTTAATCAAATTACCAGAATGGGTTCCATTCCTTAATGGTCACTTAAGTGTATTCGCTTTATTATACATTGTTGCAATGATGATTTATTTTAAAGTTTCTGGATCTATGGATAACTTCCAAATGCCACAACAAGAAGGAATGCCAAACATGCAATTCATGAAATACATGATGTATGTAATGCCAGTTTTCTTCTTTGTATTCCTTAACAATTACGCTTCAGGTTTATCTTGGTATTATTTAGTATCCAATGCGATTAATATTTTCATCGTGTTATATATTAAGAAATATATGATTCACGAAGCGAAGATTCATCAAATCATCGAAACAAATAAAACGAAACCTAAAAAAACAGGTAAGTTTGCTTCGAAAATGCAAGAAATGATGAAACAAGCTCAAGAAATGCAAGAGCAACAACAAAAGAACAAAAAGAAATAATCACATTATATTTCAAATTCAAAAATCCGTTAATAATAATTAACGGATTTTTTTATTTATTTAAGACAATAAAAATTTTAGTAACCAATTTATTAAATATCAATAATTTATTCATTTAAAATACTTTTGTAGTGTACGTTACACACTTTTTATGAATAAATTCTTTTTTATTTATTATTTTCAGATTATTATTGTCTAAAAATAATAAATAACATGAATAATATTTACTCGATTAAAGACCAAACAGCAAACCCTGGACCTTTAGGATTATTTGGTTTTGCAATGACAACTGTTTTATTAAACATACACAATGCAGGCTTTTTTCCTGTTAATAGTATGATTATGGGAATGGGTGTTTTCTTTGGAGGTGGAGCACAATTTGTGGCTGGCGTTATGGAATGGAAAAAAGGAAACAACTTTGGTAGTATTGCATTCATGTCTTATGGTGCTTTTTGGTTAACACTTGTATTTATATGGTTAGCACCGATGTTTGGCGTAGAAAAACCGGACGGAAATGCAATGGGATGTTATTTAGGAATGTGGGGATTATTTACATTAATCAACTTTTTACAAACATTAAAAGGTAATTTGGTCGGAAAATTATTATTTGGTTCGTTAACCTTATTATTCTTGTTATTAGCAGCAGGTAACTTTACAGGAAGTCAAAGTATTTTACATTTTGCTGGTTGGACAGGAATCATCTGCGGATTTATTGCTTTTTACGAAGCTTCTGCAATTATGATTAATCAGAAATACGAAAAAGCAATTCTTCCTTTATAAATAATATGAATAAAAAAAATCCTTTATCAGAGACTGATAAAGGATTTTTTTTATAATTGTAATGAATTATTTATTAAACATTGGTGCTAATAATTTTTTCCAGATAAATAATAAAATTAATGATCCTAAAATTGAAAAAATCCAATCCAACGGACTGAAAAAACTCACTTCTCCATCATGAGAAATTCCTAAAATTGTACGCATATAAGCTCCTAAATATGCACCAACAATACCTATAAGTGCAGTTACCCAAAATCCTCCCGGATCTTTACCTGGCATTATTGCTTTAGCAATTCCAGCACAAATTAAACCGAACACTAAGTATACCAAAAAGCTCCAAACTCCGGTAATACCTAACATAATAAATGAAGTTGTCATCATAATTAATAGTATTTTTTATGGTTTTAAAAATTGTTAAGTAAATCTTAACTAAAATCGTTCCAAAAAGATAAGAAAAGTTTTTGTAATTTGTAAATTTGTAACACTATAAAATAAAATTTATGTCTCTAATCAAATCTATTTCAGGTTTTCGTGGAACAATCGGAGGAAAACCAGGAGATAATTTAACTCCAATAGACGCTGTAAAATTTGCAGCAGCTTACGGAACTTGGCTTAAGAATCAATCAAATCAATCAGAATATAAAGTAATTGTAGGGCGTGATGCTCGTATTTCTGGACAAATGGTTTCTCAATTAGTTTGTTCAACTTTACAAGGATTAGGAATTAATGTTGTCGATTTAGGTTTATCTACAACGCCAACTGTAGAAGTTATGGTGACACATTTGCATGCAGATGGAGGAATTATTTTAACTGCTTCTCACAATCCAAAAGAATGGAATGCGTTGAAATTATTGAATGCAAAAGGAGAATTTGTTTCTGCTGCAGACGGCGCACAAATTTTAGCTTTCGCAGATAAAGATGATTATACATTTGCAGAAGTTGATGATTTAGGTTCTTATGAAACTTTTGATGATGCAATTGATTTACATATCGAGAAAATTTTGGCTTTGCCATTAGTGAATACAAAAGCGATTCAAGAGAAAAATTTCAAAGTTGCGATTGATGCGGTAAATTCAACTGGAGGAATTGCAATTCCTAAGTTATTACAACGTTTAGGTGTGATTCATTACGATATGTATTGCGAGCCAAACGGACATTTTCCTCATAATCCAGAGCCTTTAAAAGAACATTTAGGTGATATCTGCAAAAAAGTAATCGACGAAGAAGCTGATTTCGGGATTGTAGTTGATCCAGATGTTGACCGTTTAGCAATTATCGACGAAAAAGGTGAAATGTTTGGAGAAGAATACTCATTAGTTGCAGTCGCAGATTATGTATTATCAAAAACGCCTTCAGCAACAGTTTCTAACTTATCATCTTCTCGTGCTTTACGCGATATTTCTGAAAAATATGGTCAAAAATATTCGCCATCAGCAGTTGGAGAAGTGAATGTTGTAGTTGAAATGAAAAAAGTTGACGCTAAAATTGGTGGAGAAGGAAACGGTGGTATTATTTATCCAGAATTGCACTACGGACGCGATTCTTTAGTAGGAATTGCTTTATTCTTGACATATTTGGCTGAACAAAATAAATCAGTTTCTGAAATTAGAGCTTCTTATCCTGCTTATTTTATGGCGAAAAAGAAAATAGAATTAACACCAGAAATCAATGTTGACGAATTGTTAGTGAAAATTCAAGAAGTTTACAAAAACGAAGAAATCAATACGGTTGATGGAGTTAAAATTGATTTCCCTACAGAATGGGTTCATTTAAGAAAATCAAACACAGAGCCAATTATTCGTATTTATACTGAAAGTACCTCAGAAGAAAATGCAAATAAATTAGCTGATAAAATGATCGAAAGCATAAAAAATATCATCTAAAACAATCTATTTTAATTGTTTAACAAATGTGCAAAACTCTAACAATTCGTTATGATTTTTGCACATTTTATTTTGTAAATTAGTCTATCACTATGGACGAAGATTTTTTTAATAACGAGCTAATTGAAGGTTTTGAGCAAATGCTTGATAATCGTGAATATAAGTATTACGATTCGGAGGATTTGGTCGAAATTATTGAGTTCTATCTTGAAGTAAATGATAGCGAATATGCAAAACGTTCGTTGGATTTTGCAGAAAAAATGCATCCCGAGAATATAGATATCAAAATCAAGAGAATCGAATATTTTCTTACAACTGAGGATTTAAAAAAAGCTGCAAAACTCATCAAAGATTTAAAAGATTTAGCTGCAAACGAATTAGATTACCTTCTTGTACAAGCACGTTTTTGGGGATTGAAAAATATGCCTCGAAAAGCGATAAATTTTTATGAAGAAGCTTTGCAAATAGACGAAGAAGAAACTGATTTTATTTGCAATTGTATCGGAAATGAATATTTGAATTTAGATGAAGTTCATTCTGCGTTAATTGCTTTCAAAAAAGCATTGAAATTCAATCCAGAAAACGATTATACTTTCTACTCTATTATTCAATGCTACGAAGAAATTCATAATCCTGATGAATGCATCGAGTTTCTAAAAGATTTTATTGACGATAATCCATATTCGGAAGTTTCTTGGTTGCAACTTGGTCTGTTGTACAATCACAAAAAAATGTATGACGAAGCTATAAATGCGTTAGATTACGTGCTTGCGATTAATCCTAACTCTATTGTTGGTCATGCTAACAAAGCAGTTTCTTTAGAAGAATTAGGAGAATACAACAAGGCAATAGAAACATTAGAAGAAACATTAGAATTTGATGATTCGCCTGCTGTTACGCATATGAAAATTGGTGAATTGTATGAAAAGTTAGAGAAACCACAAAAAGCGTTGAAAGCTTATCATATTGCGATAAAAGAAGATCCGCAATTGGATAAAGTTTGGGCAAAAGCAGCTTCGCTTTACAACAAATTAGAAAATATTGAAGAAGCCGAATATTACATTCAGCGAGCGATAGAATTGAATGGCGATAATTACGAATATTATACAGATTCAACTTACTATTTTCTGAAACAAATGAAGTTTGAGGAAGCTATAAAAAACCTTTCGAAATTGGTTCAATTAAAGCCTTTAGTTTTCCATACTTGGTTTGCTTACGTCGAAACTTTAATTGCTGTTGGCGAATACGAGGAAGCGATTGCAGTCTTATTAACAGGCGCTTTAAAGAATTTTAATCGTGCCGAATTTTTCTATCAATTGAGTAATGTCTATTATATTACAGAGCAAGATCAATTAGGAAATGAAGCGTTGCAAAATGCATTAAGTTTGGATCGAAATTTAAAAGATTCTATGATCGAATATTATCCGATTTTAGAAGAAAAAATCAATCAAATTTCTGGAAATAACGAATAAAAATATAATTCTTAAGCCATCTTTTTTAGATGGCTTTTTTCTTCACAGTAAAATAACACAGGTTTATTCAAAAAAACTTAACTTTATGATACTAAACAAGCCTTATGAACTTTGTCGCACATCAATATTTATCTTTCGGAAATCAATCGCTTCAAATTGGAAATTTGCTTGGTGAAACTGTAAAGGGAAAACAATATTTAGATTTTCCAGAAGATATTCAGAAAGGCATTTTATTGCATCGTTCAATTGATACATTTACAGATTCTCACGAAACTGTCAAACAAAGTTCAAGTTATTTTCACGAAACACAACACAAATTTGCACCAATTATTATTGATGTGATTTATGATTATTTTTTGATTAAATATTGGAATAATTATTCTGAAACTCCTTTCGAAAAATTCAAATCAGATTGTTATCAATTATTTAAGGATGAATACAATTCGCTTCCAAAAAAACTACAAGAAATCATTTTTTATTTGTTGAAATATGATTGGTTCGAAAATTATTCGACCATAGAAGGCGTTCAAAAAACATTAAAAGGAATCGGAAGTCGAGCAAAATTTGAGAATAATTTACATCAAATCATTCCCGAATTTGAAAAAAATTATTCTAATCTCGAAACTGATTTTCTATCATTTTTTCCTCAAATCCAAACGCATTGCAAGAACTTTGTATTCATTGATTCTCAAGTCTAAATTTCATTTTAAGAATTCGATAAAATTCATTAGTTTAGGGCTGTAAACAAACAGAAAACCACAATGGATTTAACTTTTAATAAAAGAGAGGATCATAACAAATTATTACTTTCTAAACTACGCCAAAAACTGAAACAAGTTTACCTTGGCGGAGGTCAAAAAAGAATTGATGCGTTGCATAGCAAAGGAAAAATGTCTGCAAGGGAACGTATTGATTATCTTTTGGACGAAAAAAAACCGAACATAGAGATTGGTGCTTTAACAGGAGATGAAATGTACAAAGAACACGGCGGATGTCCTTCGGGAGGTGTTGTTGTGAAAATTGGTTACATTTCTGGTAAACAGTGTATTGTTGTTGCAAATGATGCGACAGTAAAAGCTGGTGCTTGGTTCCCAATTACAGGTAAAAAGAATTTGCGTGCTCAAGAAATTGCGATGGAAAATAAATTGCCAATTATTTATTTGGTGGACAGCGCAGGTGTTTATTTACCAATGCAAGATGAGATTTTTCCTGATAAAGAAATGTTTGGTCGAATTTTCCGCAATAATGCAATCATGTCATCAATGGGAATTACTCAAATTTCTGCTGTGATGGGAAGTTGTGTTGCTGGTGGAGCATATTTACCAATTATGAGCGACGAAGCAATGATTGTAGACAAAACAGGTTCTATTTTCTTGGCAGGAAGTTATTTGGTAAAAGCAGCTATTGGAGAAGATATTGACAACGAAACTTTAGGTGGAGCAACAACACATTGCGAAATCTCTGGCGTGACTGATTATAAAGCAAAAGATGATAAAGATGCGTTGGATAGAATAAAATCTATTGTTGGTAAAATTGGTGATTATGAAAAAGCTGGATTTAATCGAATTGAAGCAGCAAAGCCTGCTTTAGATGAGCAAGAAATCTATGGTATTTTACCTGAATCTCGTGCTGAGCAGTACGATATGTATGACATTATTAACAGAATTGTTGATAACTCAGAATTGGACGAATATAAGCCTGATTATGGAAAATCAATTATTTGTACTTATGCTCGAATTGATGGTTGGGCGGTTGGAATTGTAGCTAATCAACGTAAAATCGTGAAGTCTAAAAAAGACGGAATGCAGTTCGGTGGTGTGATTTATTCAGATTCTGCGGATAAAGCGACTCGTTTTATTGCGAATTGTAACCAAAAGAAAATTCCGTTAGTTTTCTTACAAGATGTGACTGGTTTTATGGTTGGATCTAAATCTGAACATGGTGGTATTATCAAAGATGGTGCGAAAATGGTAAATGCAGTTTCGAATTCTGTTGTTCCAAAATTCACGATTATAGTTGGTAATTCTTATGGTGCAGGAAACTATGCTATGTGTGGAAAAGCTTATGATCCTAGATTAATTGCGGCTTGGCCTTCGGCTCAATTGGCAGTTATGGGAGGTGAGCAAGCGGCGAAAGTTTTGCTACAAATAAAAGAAGCGACTTTGAAAGCGCAAGGTGTAGAAGTTGATGAAGTGAAAAAGCAAGAACTTTTGAACGAAATTACAGCAAAATACAATGATGAAACAAGTCCTTATTATGCTGCGGCACGTTTGTGGACAGATGGAATTATTGATCCTTTGGATACGCGTAAATGGATTTCGATGGGAATTGAAGCTGCGAATCATGCTCCGATTGAAAAACAATTTAATTTAGGTGTTATCCAAGTTTAGAAAAACGAAAATATTTTTAAAAATAGAAGAGAATCCAATTTAGGATTCTCTTTTTATTTTTTGAATATTGTTTGAAACATGTAAATCAAATCTTGTCGAAAACTCCAATTCTTTACATATTCTACATTGATCTTAACTTTATCTGGCCAAAGAATTTCATCATTATATTTGATTGGATCATTTACATTGGATAAAATTTCTTCTTCTTTACAATATTTCAATTGAGCAGGACCAGTAATTCCAGGTTTAACTTTCAACACCAATCTATCCTCTCCAACCAATTTATCTGCATAACCAGCGACATCAGGACGAGGTCCAACAAAACTCATTTCCCCTATTAGAATATTGAATAATTGAGGTAATTCATCTAATTTATAATCTCGAAGAATCTTTCCAATTTTGGAAATTTGATGTTGATCGGTTGTTATTGTCGATTTAGAAACCCCTTTAATCGTTCTGATTTTATAAATATTGAAAAATCTTCCGTCTTTCCCAACTCTTTTTTGTGTAAAAACGCCAAATTGATTGGTATCTATAGAACTTATGATAATTAACAAAACAATTAACCCAACTAAAAATATTAGTAGGATTAATGCAAGTATATAATCAAATATGTTCTTTAAGATCATTTCAATTAAAAGAATTTACTTTTATTTCGAGAAGCTAAACATTTTATTTTTCCGAATGATGAATTATCAAAATTCTCATCTCCAGCAAAATATCCGTAGCCGTAGCCGTAACCATATCCGTAACCGTAGCCAGTTTTAATTTGGAAATCGTTGAATATAATTCCGACATTCGAAACCTCACCTTCATCATATTTATTCGAAATTGCATGGATAAAGTTTTTCTCCGAATAGTTGTAACGTGTTACATACAATGTGCAATCTGCGTTAAGCATCAAATCGTACGAATCTGTTACTAATCCTATTGGCGGTGAATCTATAATTACGAATTCATATTTCTCTTTCAATTCAGCAAATAATTGATCCATTCGATTACTCAAAATCAATTCTGAAGGATTTGGAGGAATTGGACCTGCTGAAATAATATCTAAATTTGGTAAAATTGTACGTTGTGTAATTTGATTTAACTCTAAATCATCCGCAACATAGTCTGTTACACCTGTTTTATTATTAATGTTAAAATCATCAAAGATTTTTGGTTGACGTAAATCTAATCCAATCAGAACCGTTTTCTTATCCATAGAACCAAGTGAACTCGCAATATTCATCGCATTGAAAATTTTACCTTCACCTCCAATAAATGATGTCATTAAAATCGTTTTGTTATCATCTTCAAGTCCTGGATTCTTGTATAAATATTTCAGATTAGAACGAATTGATCTAAACGATTCAGAAATTCCTGATTTTGGATTGTTGATTACAACTAAAGGTTATAGGAATTTCTTTAATCAATTCGCCTTGATACAAGTTAAGCATCAAAGTAAAGTCGAATTTATCTTTTGGTAAGTTTCGCAACAAATCTAAAACTACTATTGGAACTCCACCCATTTCTAATGAACGAAGCCTAAAAAGTACTTTTATTTTTCTATGTTGATTTGACATTTGGTTAGTTTAATAAACAAAAATACAACATTGAGTTTGAATTGAATAATACAACAACTTAAAAACTCATAAAATAATTCTTAATTTTGCAGAAAAAGTAGTCGAATGTTCAAAATTGGTACAAAAGTTAAAGTGATAGATGATAATATTTCGGGAACAATTTCCAAATTGAAAGGTGATTTTGTTTACTTTAATGATGAGTTTGGTTTTGAATATGAGTATCGCCAAGATGAAATCATCAAAGATATTGAAATTGACTATGAAGAATATCGAGATGAGAAAATCAAAGAATTTTCGAAACCAAAGTTTAAGACTTTTCGCAAATCTCATCGACATCCTTATTTAACGCGAGAAATTGATTTGCATATCGAAAATTTAGTTGATAATTGGCGTGATTTGGATAATGCGCAAATTATACAAACACAATTAGATGTTGCACGAAATGAGGTGGAGCGCGCTATGTTCGAAAGTCAAATTCGATTGATTTTAATTCACGGTTATGGAAAAGGAATTCTGAAAAAAGAAATTACCGAATTGTTATATCGTTACACGAATATCGAATTCTATGACGCCTCGTTCAAGGAATATCACGGCGACGCCATAGAAGTTAAATTTATTTAAATTGAGATATTTCGATACAATTTTCTTATTCTATCGAAACGAAAATCACTCAATATGACAATTTTCATTATTATTAGTCATTGGCTATAAACAAAGAAAGTCATTCTGATTTCTATGACA
>NZ_DCOI01000041.1:0-34058 GCF_002322895.1 Empedobacter sp. UBA1574
AAAGAGAGTTTTTAAGCAAACCTAATTTTACATTAATATATTTTTCTAAAAATAAACCTCGCTTAAAAAGGCTTAAACGAGGTCATATATTCTGTTTTTTACTGTAAATTGGAGTTGTGCAACAGTTACCGATGTTAGCAGAAGTTGTTATTTCTATTGATTTTAAGATTTATTCCAATCAAAATAATTGTTATAATTACTGGAGCGATTGCAAAATAAAGTTCGAGATAATTTTCTTTAAAATTCTTAATACTTTCATAAATATTAATCCAGGATTGCATTCCGTTAATAAATGTAAAGAAGCCAAAGTAACCAATCAAACTTAAACTTAGTAATAAAATCTTCAATTTGATTTTCTTCTGAAGATTAGCTATTAATTGCAGTGTTAATCCTGCAAATCCACAAATACCAAAAAGTATAAGTATAATCATAGTTAAGTCTTCACTCGTTGGTTTTTTAAGTAAATCTGAGAATAAACTTGGTAAGAATATTAAACTAATACCCAATAAATATATAGCAGGAATAATTCCAAAGATTGATAGGGTTTTTACTAATATATTCTTCTTTTTTGAAGTCATTTTGTGAACAATTTCTGCTAACGGTTTGCAGCTTGGCGAAGTGGCGGAAATCGAAGCACAAATGTTCAGTTTTGTACAAAAGTTCAATCGAAGAACTGCCGTTGAATTTAGCACTGAACCCGCCATTTTGCCAAACTGCTGTTAGGCGTAGTTTTTTATTTCAGTTTGTCTTTTACTTCGTTACAATTTTGTTCTATTGTTTTGCAAATTTCATCTATTGTTACAGAAGTCTTTTTATTTTCAGAAAACGGTTCGCCAAATAAGTTAGCTAACTTATTAATTGTCAAAAATGCTGTACTAATAATTACCATTATTGGAATAGCCAAAAACTCAAATCCACTGTCTTCGCCACCCAAGTCAATGTCGCCAATAAATAATGGAATAAGTATGACATAAAAGCTCACAATTATTTTGGTAAATGCACTGTAAATCATCAAAAAAGGTGTGTTCTTTATTCTTTCAGCTTTTCCTTGAATGTCATAAAACCGATTGATATGTTGCATTAAATCTCCTTTTTCAATGTTTGCTTTTGAAGTAAAATTGTCTTCAATTCGCTTTGTTATTGCAACCAATATTTCGTTTGAGATTTTGTTTTCGGTATTTATTTTAAACTCGTTTAGAATTGCAATTGTTTGCTCATTAAAAATTGGCTTGAAATTATGGTGCATTTCATTTTTTAATTGACGAATGTATAAAATGCTCAATTCAATTAATTTGAGGGCTTCAACTTTAAAATCGGTTTTTGTTGTATCTTTAAAATTCTCTTCATTGCCATAATAGGCATAAATTTTAGCAACAAAACTTCGTGTATTGTTAGTCAATTCACCAAATATTTTTCTTGCTTCCCACCATCTGTCATAAGCCGAATTCATTCTGAAACCCAAGAAAAAAGCGACCGCAAGTCCAAATACAGAACCAATTTGTCCAGATATCTTGTAAATGTGGTCACCGAAATACTCTTCAAGTCCAAGAACAAGAATTGTGTAAACCGTTGTAATTAAAATAAACGGTGTTGCAATTTTTAATAGTTGAAGTAGCCCTTCTTTTTCTGTCTTTATCATCCTAATCGTCTTGGTCTTCTTCAGCGTTTTTGTTTTCTGATGCTGGAATATTATTGCCGCTTCGAATTTCTGTGTGTCTAATTTCACCGCCAGTTGTACCTGTCTGTTTAGCAAAGAATAATACCACAAATGCAAAAATCAATGTTGCAATTGAAATTATTGAAGAAAAAGATTTTTGTTTAAAACTCGCCCAAAGTCCAAGCAAAGAAATGCCACCTAGTATATAAGATAGAATAGCGAATGTTTCTGCTGCTTCTTCGTGGCTTTCTATGAAGTTTTCCGAAACTCCATTTATATTTTCTACTACTTCTTCTGCTCCTTCTCCTGTATTCATAGCTGCTATTGCGGCTAATGCACCGAAAACAAAAATCATAAATGCCGTTCGTTTTACAGCTTCTGATTTTGAAATAAGACCTGTAATCATTACGATTACCCCAACAATAGGGAAAATGATTGGTAAATGATTTACCACTAAATGCCAATGTGCTCCGTTCATATTATTATGTTTTTTAAAAATTAAATATTTACTCCAAAAAGGTAACCAACTAACGCAGAAAGTACCATTGCAATTGTTCCCCAAATGGTAATTCGCAAGATAGCTTTTTTAATGCTTGAACCACCTGTTTTTGCAGATGTCGCTCCTAAAATAACGAGAAAAATTATCGTGAAGCCATATAACCAATATTCCATTCCTTTCACTGGTGCAAAAAGAACAACTAAAAGCGGCAATACGCCACCAACTGTAAAAGATGCTCCTGATGCTAAAGCCGCTTGTATTGGATTTGCTTGACTTATTTCGTTGATGCCTAATTCATCTCTAATGTGTGTTGCCAAAGCGTCTTTTTCTGTCAATTCAATTGCCACTTGTCTTGCGGTTTCTTTTTTTAGTCCACGTTTCTCATAGATTTGAGCCAAAATATTAAGTTCTTCTTCTGGCATTTCTTTTAGTTCCTTAATCTCTCTTTCAATGTCTGCCTTTTCAGTGTCGGTTTGCGAACTTACCGAAACATACTCGCCTGCCGCCATAGATAAAGCACCCGCAACAAGTCCTGCGACTGTTGCCAATACAATAGGTTCTCTAGTCGAACTTGCAGCCGCAATTCCAATGGCAAGACTGGAAATAGAAATTATTCCGTCATTTGCACCAAGAACAGCAGCTCTCAACCAGTTGCTTCGGTGTATGTAATGGCTGTCTAAATAGTTGTCGATTGTTATCATATTCTTTTTTTGTCTTGTTACTGTCGGTCGTTTTAAAATTACGCCTAACATTGTTTTTTCACGAAACTGATCTAGCTTTTGTTTCGTAAAAAATCAACTATATCCGCATTTCGTAAAATTAGAAGCAAATATAATTATTTTTTTGTAAATAAGATACTTATAAAAACAAAATTCATGTATCACGAAGTAATTTGATGTAGAATGTAATAATGAATGTATGGATAGCGAAACAAAGTATTCTTGCATCATTTTATTTTTACAATTTCAATTTCCTCCCACTTTTGTTCGTGTTTTCTTCGACCGTTCTTCGACGAGAATGCCGTTTTTCCGAAGATTCGTCGAACAATGGTCGAACAATGGTCGAACAAGACCAAAATTGACCAAAAATTCAACTTCTCTCTAGCTCTTATAAATAGGAGGTTAGCGAGGTTTTTATTTTGTTATATTACTATTATTGTGTAAAAAGCAACTGGACAAAAGTGGACAAATGCGGGCAGAGCAGGGCAAATGCGGGCACAAAATTGTGTTTTTGTAAATGGTGTTGTTTCTGTTGCTAACTTTATGAATATTAACAATAAAAACTTGCAATTATGGCAGAAATTAAAAAAGGAATCCTTGGTGGATTCTCAGGAAAAGTAGGAACTGTAGTAGGCGTTAATTGGCGCGGCAAAGACATTATCCGTAGTTTGCCAAAAAAATCTAAAAGCCAACCTACTGATTTGCAATTGATGCAACAAATCAAATTTAAGAAAATTATTGGTTTTTTGCAACCAATTCGTCTTATTCTTAATTTATATTTTGGGAATAGAGTCGGGCTAAAATCGCGCTACAACATCGCGACTTCTTATATGCTGAACAATGCATTGGAAATGGAGAATGGTTTACCTGTTATTGTATTAGAGCGTGTATTGGTGTCGAAAGGCGATTTGGTTGGCTTTTTACAACCTACGATAGAGACGGCAGGTGGGGATAGTTTCCAAATGAATTGGGAAGATAATTCTGGGCAAGGCAATGCGCAACCTTCGGATTTTGTGAATCTTGTTTGTTATTGCGAGGAACTAAATTCGTTCGAAGTGTTTCAGAATGTTGTAACTCGTGATTCTATGATTATAGATGTTACTTTACCAACGTATTACAATGGCAAAAAAGTGAATTTTTGGGCGTTTCTGAATAGTGAAACAAAGGCTATGGCGAGTACCAGTATTTATCTTGGCGAGTATATGGTTGTGTAAAGGTAGTAGTGAGGTAGTAGTAAAATGAAGTTCGTTGATTGGAGTGATTTTTCGGTACAATACTTTGTTTAACGGCGTAGAAGAGTGAAGAAGAATCGTATCGAAAATAGAATTTTATAGATGTTGTTCAAATTTATTTTGACCACATAGAAACATAGTTTTAGTTGTGATGGCTTATAAAGATTAGTTGAAAATACGAATAGGTAGACTACTAATTGGAAAGCAAAATCATTTGGTTCTATGTTTCTATGTGGTATTTTTTTTGCAAAGTGAATATGTGTTTTTTTTTCAACTTTATGTTTGGTGTAAAATTCTGGGAGAACCTTGCTTGTATTTATGGTTTTAATCCTAAAACTGTTCAACGATACATTGGTTTATTGTCGAACATAATCGATTTGAGTACTCTACAAAAAGTAGGGTGATAGCTAGATTTCGTGTAAAGGAATATTGTTTGTTTGGTAAATATTTGGTTATTAAGTATTTATTTTATAAATTAGTACATCTTAACATCAACTAAATATATGAAAAATGATTTATTTTTACAAAACGATGGAGAGGCATTAAAGGATATGAAGCTCCTGCTGATAGAATTCCAAAAAACTTTTCTACTATTAGAAGAAAATCAGAAATTCTATGATAACGCAGACCTAAAAAGTTTGCTTAACGTGAGTGACAAAACGTTGTATAGGATGAGGAAAACGAATAAGATTCCTTATATAAAATTTGGAAATAAATTTTATTATCCAAAACAGTTCTTTAACCAAATGGCTCTTTGATAAGAGCTTTTTTTGTGGGGTGTTGGGAGTGGTTGAGATTTTGTATATTGGAATGTTGTTGAATGAAATATAGAAATGACAACTTTTTTGTAAAACAGGTTTTGTTTATTCTTGTAAAGAAATATTGTTAAGTTTAATTTTGTAAAATGACCCTGACTGATAGTATTGGAAAAATTATAACCGAAATAAAATATTGTTATAACCCAGAAAATAAATATGGATTACAGGAGTTTGAGTCTTTTATAAAAATTGATAATGATAAACTAATTCAAATTCCTTACTTTCCAACAGAAGAATGGAATGAAAGTGAAACTTTAAAAAAGTTTGAATTAGCAAGGAAAGTTGAATCTAAACCAATAGAATTAATTTTAAATTTAAAAATCATTAATTATCATTTTAAATATTTCGAAAATGAACTTGATGAAATGGAGAAAGCAATAATTGAGCTTGAAAATGGACTATATATTACTGAGAAAATGGACCATTTGGATTAACTGATGTTGATTTGCATAGTATGCATACAATAGAATTTCTAAAATTAAAGGAAAATATTGAATCAGAATTTGAAATAAAACCTTTAATAATTCAATAATAATATCACTATAGCTAATATTTATTAATAAAAGCTGGTATAGTTTTTAAATAGAAAAAATATAGTAATACTCAAAAAGCTTCTAAATCACTAAAGATTTAGAAGCTTTTATTGGTTTTATAGTATTGGTATTCAGGATTGAATTGAGGGTGATTTTAACCTCTAAAATGTCCTACCCATTCTTTGAATTTACCAAATTGTTCTAATAGAAAAGATTCTTTTTCTTCTTCCTCTTGAGGAGAATCTGATCCAATAGGTAGAATATGTTCAAAATAAGTTCCTTTTAAAACTTTATTCAATAAACCTTCACCCATAAATGGTTTATCATCGTTCAACGTTTTAGTTGCTTTTAATAAATGACGAATGTCGTATTGTAATGGATTAATGTCTGGAACTTGCTTATTTAAATTAAGTAATTCATAAACTGCAATACGTGCGGTACGAACAGAACTTTCCATTGTGAAAACTACATCGTTATTGGTTTCTACAAATTGACCAACTAAACCTAGATTCTTACACTCAGCTGGAACTACTTGTGGGCGATCTCCTTTTGCTCTAGGCATAAACATAGATGTGATGTAAGGCATATAAGCAGAACGAGTGATTGTATTCTCAATAACGTCATCTATTTGGTCTTCAATTCCTAAATGATAACATAATTCTGTTAGGATTTCGTTTCCTGTACAAGTAGGCATTGTTTTCTTGATGTAGTTTCCTTCTTTATCCATAAATAATGCATAAACCCAAAGAACTAAAATATCATCTGGTTGTGTAGGAAAATGTGGTTGACGATTACAAGTAAAACTCATTAACCAATTAGAATCTGTAATGGTAATAATTCCACCTGTAACAGTTTGACCTGAATATGGATCATTAACAGAATATTCTTTTAGTTTTTCTACTAATGCAGAAGGTTTACAAGTTAAAGTAACAGATTCCCATGAAGATTTTTCAATATTCCCACAAAATTTTTCTGGACGACCAAAAACAGGAGATTTAGCAGAAAGGTTTTTCCATAGTTTCCATCCTGCACTTTGACCACTAGTATTATTATCTATCGCTAAAACTGGTGCCGTTGTATTATCTCCATACGCAGTATCTTCAGTCATAGAACCAGTAGTTACAATAACATAATCATTTGGTGTAACAGGAATAATTACATCTTGTCCATCTTGTTCTGTTATAATTCCTTTGACTACTTTTCCTTCTGTATTAATTAATAAATCTAAATCTTTAACCAGTGTATTTAACTGAATTTTTACTCCTTTTTCTTTTAACCATTTACCTAATGGCGTAACAAAAGTGTCGTATTGATTGTATTTAGGAAATACCAATGAAGAAAGATCATTTAAACCATCAATCGCATGTAAAAAGCGATGCATATATAATTTGAACTCTAGTAAACTATGCCAATTCTCAAAGGCAAACATTGTGCGCCAAAATGTCCAGAAATTACTTTCTAAGAATGATTGATTAAAATAATCTTCAATCGTTATGTCGTCCAATTCTTCTTTTTTCTTCAACAAAAGTTTGATAATAGCTAATTGATCTTTCTTATTTAAACCAAATTTACTAAAGTCTTTTACTTTCCCTTTTTCATGAATTAAACGTGCAATAGAATAATTAGAATCATTATCATTTACTAATCTATATTCGTCTAAAACACTATAAGGTTCTGGTAACTCTAATGCAGGAATGTCTTGGAAAATATCCCATAAATTCTCGTAGGTACAATCCATTTCTCGACCTCCTCGAATTATGTAACCATCTTTTGCATTTCCAGCTCCATCTAACGAACCTCCTTCAACCTGAAGTTGTTCTATAAATGTGATATTCTCTGGAGTGAAATGTCCGTCTCTAATAAAATAATAGGCAGTAGCTAAACCTGCAATACCACTTCCCACAATATATACCTTACTGTCCTTATAAGATTTTGTAGGAATTCCTTTATTGCGTTGGTAATTTCCTATCTGATCAGAGAAAGGATAAGATTTTTCTGGAGTGTTTCTTGGTGTTTCTTTACTTGCATCTGGTTGATGATCAATATTTCCGTAGATAGTAGAATGATTTAAAACGTTGTCAAATTTTGAAGTAACTTTATCCATAATTATTTATTTTAAGATTCTAGAATAAAATTACGCTTTATTATTTTTCTAAAGTATCCCGAAATTCGTCATTTGTATCCCAAATTTCTTTTTTTATATATGTTGTTGTTTTCTATATTGTTGAGGAGAAATTGAAGTGTATTTTTTAAAAAACCGACCAAAAGATGAAGAAGAGTTGAAACCTAGATCTAATGCTATTTGGACAATTGTTTTCTCTGAGTAGCCAAGCAAAACATACGCTTCTTTTAATAAATACTCGTCAATAATAACATGTGGAGTTTTCTTAGTTGCTTTTTTTACAAGGTGAATCAAATATTTATTTGTAATAAACAATTGATCTGCATAAAACTGTACGTCTTTGTGAGCGATAACATTTTCTTGAACAAGTTGTGTAAACTTACAAAATAGAGTGTTGATTTCGCGGGAATAATTTTTATTTACTTTTGAATATTGTTCAGCAATTATAGAGGCAGATTCAAGAAGTAAAGTAAAAATAATCGATCGAATAATATCTTCTAAGAACAAAACATTTCTTTCTCGTTGTTCTTGAAGATAATTGATTAACATTAAAAGATGATTCGCATCTTTTTTATTTGCCTTACAAACTGTAAAGTTTTGATGTGTAAACAAATTAAGTTTATCAATAAAGAAAGGATTAGAAATGTTTTTAAGGAGAAAATTTTTCTCAAAAAACAACAATTTCATTCTAAAATTAGAGTTAGTATCTAGAATTTTCAAAACAGTAGAAGGAGCAGAAATCAAGAATTCGTTTTGAGTAATAAAATATTTCTGAGAATCTATCTCAACTTCTATTGAGCCAGATAAACAAATACAAAATGCATAAAAGTCGATTCGAAAAGATCTTTCAGGAAACGCAAAAATTGGATTTCCTGATGAGATATAATATAGTTTATTACAATTTACGCCATAAAAAGACAAGGTCTCTTTTAGGTTTTCATAGTTTTTCATGCTTGAAAATAATAGTTGGTTAGATCGTTTTTTTAGGGTAGTAGAATTGATATAGCAAAAATAAGAATTGTTTAGTAAGTAATTAAATACAATAAGGTATTTTAACTGTATTCTAATGTAAAAGTTATTTTCATATCAACTAAGTAGTTATTAAATAAGAAATTTCATGAATATAATCAATGAAATATCGGCTAACAATGTTGAATGATGTAGTAATTTTTTGTAACAAGTAATACTTTTGGATTGTGTAGTTTGTTTCGGTTAAGATAAATTACCTTTGCAAAAAATCCGTTATGTTTTCTGCCATTAATAAAAAATTAAATTTAGATCCCGTTTATAATCTCCATTTTATTTTAATGTGTTTGAGTTCGTTGTTGTTTTCAGCGAGTTTTAATATGATGATTCCCGAGCTACCTGCTTATTTAAGCAGCATGGGAGGAGCAGAATACAAAGGATTTATTATTGCATTATTTACCTTGACAGCGGGAATTTCGAGACCTTTTAGTGGAAAATTAACCGATAAAGTGGGGCGGGTACCTATTATGGCAGTCGGTTCTATTGTCTGTTTTGTATGCGGAATTTTATATCCTGTTTTAACAACCGTTTCAGGTTTTTTATTTTTGAGATTGGTACACGGCTTTTCGACAGGTTTCAAACCCACTGCAACAGCAGCTTATATTGCAGATATTATTCCGCGCGAACGTTGGGGCGAAGCATTGGGCTTGCACGGAATTTGTTTCAGTATCGGAATGGCAATTGGACCTGCATTGGGAAGTACAATTACATTATATACATCGATTAATGTGATGTTTTTTACGTCTTCGTTTTTTGCATTATTATCGATATTGATTTTATTCAATATGAAAGAGACCTTGCAAAATAAACAAAAATTTTCGTTCGGATTATTAAAGATTTCGAAGCAAGATGTTTTTGCAAAAGAAGCTTTGCCAGCGGCATTGATTACGTTTCTTTCGTATGTTGCTTATGGTTCTATATTGACATTAATTCCAGATTGGACCGAACATTTAGGTTTTCAAAATAAAGGCGTTTTCTTTATCGTATTTACAATATCATCTATGATGGTTCGTTTCTTTGCAGGTAAGATATCTGACCAAAAAGGGCGTGTGTTGGTGATAAAATTAGGCTTAGTTTTATTGATTATTGCATTGGTACTTTTGGCTTCTATTGATGCAAAAATAGGGTTGATTTTAGGAGGTTTGATGTATGGCATTTCAACCGGAATTCTTTCTCCTGCACTAAATGCATGGACAATAGATTTTAGCAAACCTGATGAACGTGGAAAGGCAATGGCAACGATGTATATTGCGTTGGAAGCGGGGATAGGATTTGGAGCATTGTGCGCGGGTTGGTATTTTCAGGATTATTTGGATCGTATTCCGATGGTGATTTATGTTTCGGCATTTATTTGTCTTTTGGGAACCATTTACATGCTGAAATTTAAGAATAAGCCTCAAACAATTTAATTGAAAGAAATGAAAGCAGAATTATATCAATTTATAGCACAACAAATCGACGATAAGATAACGTATTTGAATGGTTTGATTGACGATTTGCGCGCCTCTAACAACGATACTAAAAGTAGTATGGGCGATAAATACGAAACATCGCGCGAAATGATGCAACAGGAAATTACTCGAATTCAAAATCAATTGAATGAAGTTTTGATTCAACAAGACATCTTTTCTAAAATAAAAATTGTGGAAAACAAAACTATTGGTTTAGGAAGTTATGTTGAAACTACGATGGGGAATTTTTGTATGGCGTGTAGTTTTGGAGAAATTATTTTCGAGAATAAAAAGATTTTTGTTCTATCAACTCAAACACCTTTGGCTAGAATCTTAGTTGGAAAATCGGAAAAAGATACGTTCGAAATGAATGGAAAAGTTTTTGTAATTAGTAAAATTAATTAAAATAAAAAAGGACGTAGTTGCGGTACGTCCTTTCTAATTGAAAAGTATGTATTAGAATTGTGCGGCTTCCGTACTTTCGGCCATAGCTGTAGTAGATGAAATGCCTTGTTGCACTGTGTTTTGTACGTAATCGAAATATTGTGTTCCTACAAAAGATTGGTGTTTTACAGCTGCAAAACCTTCTTCTTGTAACGCAAATTCTTTTTCTTGTAATGCCGAATATCCCGCCATTCCTTTGGCTTTGTATGCACGTGATAACTCGAACATAGAGGTATTCATTGCATGGAAACCAGCTAAAGTAATGAATTGGAATTTGTATCCCATTTCAGCTAAATCTTCGCGGAATGTTTCCATTTGAACTTCTGTTAAATGTTTTGCCCAATTAAATGATGGGGAACAATTATAAGCTAACATCTGATTAGGGTATTTTTCTCTGATAGCTTGTGCAAACTCCCTTGCCATTCCAAGATCTGGATTAGATGTTTCCATCCAAATTAAATCAGCATAAGGCGCATAGCTTAAGCCTCGATTAATTCCTTGTTCCAAACCATTTCTCACATTGTAAAAACCTTCAGAAGTTCTACTTCCTTGGATGATAAAAGGTTGATCTCTTTCGTCAATATCCGAAGTAATCAAATTCGCAGCTTCTGCATCAGTTCTGGCAACCAATAGAGTAGGAACGCCACAGACATCTGCTGCTAAACGCGCTGCAACCAATTTGTTAATTGCTTCTTGTGTTGGAACTAAAACTTTTCCACCAAGATGACCACACTTTTTGGCTGATGACAATTGATCTTCGAAATGAACGCCAGCAGCACCAGCTTCTATCATTTGTTTCATCAATTCATAAGCATTCAAGTTTCCTCCAAATCCAGCTTCAGCATCGGCAATAATCGGTACCATATAATCAATGTTTCCTTGTTGGGTAACAGATTGTATTTCATCGCGACGACGCAACGCATTATTAATACGCTTTATCACCATTGGAACCGAATTGGCTGGATACAATGATTGATCTGGATACATTTCTGCCGAAAGATTTGCATCTGCAGCAACTTGCCATCCCGAAAGATAGATTGCATCTAAACCAGCTTGTACTTCTTGTATGGCTTGATTACCATTTAAAGCACCTAAACCCGCCATAAATGGTTTTGAATTCAAACCTTCCCAAAGTTTCTTAGCCCCTAATCTTGCTAAGGTGTAATCGATGTCCAAAGAACCTCTTAATCGAATTACATCTTCTGCTGAATAAGGACGAACAACGTCTGTCCAGCGTGGATTAGTTCCCCAATCCTGCCGAATCTTCTGAATTCTTTCTTGATTGCTCATAATTGTGTTTTTTGTGTTTTGTTTATGAATGTGTGTTGTGTGTGTATTTCTTTTCGTGTGTGTTTGGTTATAAGGGCTTAATCAATATACTTATAGGCTTCTAATGTTAAAAATTCGGTAAACTTGTGCGATAAAACTAATTCGTCAAAGATTGAAATAGCTTCTTCAAATCTTCCGTTCAAATAGTTTTCCTCACCAACTAATTGTTTTATTTTCTGAACCTCTTCGGCTCTTAATTTTTTGTATTTGTCACTGTTAAATTCGCATCCGTTTTCTAATGTAATCGACTGGCTTAACCATTGCCAAACCTGCGTACGAGAGATTTCTGCTGTTGCTGCATCTTCCATTAAGTTATATAAGGCAGCGGCTCCTTTTCCAGATAACCAACTTTCGATGTATAAAATTCCAACATTAATATTGTCTCGAATTCCTTGTTTTGTAACTGTTCCTTTTGGCAATTCTAACAAAGCCTCGGCAGTTGTTATAACATCTTCTCGCTTATTATCTATTTGATTCGCTTGTGGCATGTATTCGTCAAAAATATCTTTTGCGACTTTTACCAAAGCAGGATGCGCAACCCACGTTCCGTCATGTCCATTTTTTACTTCGCGAAGTTTATCATTCTTCACTTTTTCGAAAGCGATTTCATTGGCTTTTTCATCATTCTTAATCGGAATTTGAGCAGCCATTCCACCAATTGCATGTATGTTTCGTTTATGACAACGTTGAATAACTGCTTGCGAATATGCAGCCATAAAAGGCGAAGTCATCGTAACTTGTGAACGATCTGGAACAATAAAATTTGGGTGTTTCTTAAATTTTTTGATATAAGAAAATATATAATCCCAACGACCGCAGTTAAGGCCTGCGATGTGGTCTTTTAATTCGTAAATAATTTCATCTAACTGAAAAGAAGCTGTTATAGTTTCGATCAAAACTGTAGCTTTAATCGTAGCTTGTGGAATGTTTAAATAATTTTGCGCGAAAACAAAAACATCGTTCCACCAGCGTGCTTCTAGGTGATGTTCTAATTTAGGAAGATAGAAATAAGGCCCACTTTGCTTGGAAAGTAACGTGTGTGCATTATGGAAAAAATATAAACCAAAGTCAAATAGTGAGCCTGATATTTCTTGTTTATCTATTATGATATTCTTTTCATTCAAATGTAAACCTCTCGGTCTTACAAGCAAGACAGCAGTCTTTTCGTTTAATTGATACTTTTTTCCATTATTTTCGAATGAAATAGTACCATTTACTGCATCTCTTAAATTTTGTTGTCCTTGAAGATTGTTATCCCATGTGGGAGAATTACTATCTTCAAAATCGGCCATAAATGTTTTAGCGCCAGAATTTAACGCATTAATTACCATTTTACGATCGACTGGACCAGTTATTTCAACGCGTCTGTCTTGTAAATCAGCTGGAATAGGAGCTGCTGTCCAATCGCCATTTCTGATTTCTTTTGTTTCTGACAAAAAAGTTGGAAAATTACCCAAATCAAAAAAGATTTGTCTTTCTTGTCGATTCGCCAAAAGTTCTAAACGTCTTTCGTTGAAATTTTTGTGTAAAGCTGTTAAAAATTTAACCGCTTCGGTTGTCAAAATATCTGGATAATTATCCAGCTTATTCTGTGATAATTTTAATTCACTTGTAATAGTATCCATTTTTTGTGTTTTTGTTGTAATTTTGGTTTTGGTTATTCGAGCGGAATTTTACTCCCAGCGAACGTTCGCTAAATTATAAAAATTCGTTTACATTTACCAAATATTTTTGAAAAAATTATGCAAGAAGAATACATTAAATTAATTTTTGGTTTAAAACTAAAACAAGTTAGAATGGCTAAAGATTTGTCATTGTTTAAGTTATCTAAGCTAACTGGACTTTCGAAATCGTATTTGAATGAGATCGAAAAAGGTAAAAAATATCCAAAAACTGATAAAATTGTTGCTCTTGCCGAAGCGTTGGAAATTCCTTACGATGAGATAGTTTCCTTAAAATTAGATAAAAATTTAGCACCAGTCGCTGAGATTCTACAATCAAATTTATTGCAAGAAATTCCTTTGGAACTCTTCGGAATTGAAGAAAGAGATTTAATTGAGATCATTTCTAACGCCCCAATGAAGGTAAATGCGTTTATTTCTACGTTGATTGAAATAGGTAATAATTACAATCTTACACGCGAAAGTTTTTTCTTGGCTTCGTTGAGGTCTTTTCAGGAAGCAAATGATAATTACTTTCCTGAAATTGAAAAATCGGCAAAGAGTTTTTTACAAGAATATTTGATTGAATCTGAGGATTTTGTAAAAAATGAAACGATGGAGGAAATTCTGAAAGAGGAATATAATTATACCATTGTTTATGAAGATTTCACTTCTTTAGGAGGGAAGGATTTAGCGAAATTGCGTTCTATTTTTATCAAAGAGAAAAAACTTTTGTATATCAATATCAATTCTGACAATGATCAAAAACGATTTATTTTAGCGAAAGAATTAGGCTATAATTATCTTGATTTGAAGGAACGTTTGTATACATTTTCGTGGGCAAGTTTTGATAATTTTGATCAATTGTTAAACAATTTTTATGCGTCTTATTTTGCTGGAGCTTTGTTGCTACCAGAAGAAAAACTGTTGAAGGATATGCAGAATTTGTTTGCTTTAGAACATCATGATTTGTCTAATTTTCAAGAAATTCTAGGAAAATATACCGAATCACCTGAAACGGTTTATCAACGAATGACAAATTTGTTACCCAAACATTTTAATATTCGTGATTTGTTTTTCTTGCGTTTGTCAGCAAAAGTTGGTTCAAATTCATATAAATTAACGAAAGAACTTCATCTCAATCAACAACAGTCGCCGCAAGCAAATGAAACGGATGAGCATTATTGTCGTCGTTGGGTTTCGTTAAATGTTTTGAAAGAATTGGAAAAACATCAAGATGATCATCATGAGATTTCTGCACAAATTTCGTTGTATCCGTTCAATAATAATCAAAAATATTATGTAATTTCTTCTGCAACGAAAGATCCATTCAATCCAAATTATTTACGAAGCGTAACGATTGGTGTATTGTACAAATCAGCTCAACGTAAAGTGAAATTTATGAATGATCCCTCAATTCCTGTAAAAGAAGTTGCGGTTACGTGTGAAAATTGTGGTATGAAAGACTGTGCTGAACGTGTTGCTGAACCAATTCGTTTTGAAAAAGATATCCGAAATAAACGATTAAATGTTACGATTAATGATTTTATAAAAGAGCAGAGTAAGTAATATTATCTACCATAAAATAAAAAGGAGAACTTGTTTCAAGTTTTCCTTTTTTTATGTTTAATCTAAATATTCTAATCTATTTTCAATTAATATTACATAATGTTGAAGCGAAAATGTGTTTCCTCTTTCTATGGTTGTGCAATCAAAATTACGGAATTGTAATTCGTCAAATAATGTTTTGACATAACATCTTCTTACAGAATTCCAGGAACTGTTTCCTACATTTTATTAAAGCGATCGACTAATTCGTTGTCAGTTAATTCACGGAATAATACGACAAATTCATTTTTTAGATTTACCATTGTTTCAATTTTTAATGATAAAAACTACAGGATAGAGTGGAGAATAACCTTTTATTTTAGCGTTTGCCCTCATTTTATACCATCGTAGCGCGGTTTTGGCTCGGTTGGTGTTCTGATTTTTCAGAAACTCCTGATGATTGATAGAGTAAATATAGAAATGAATTTTTAAAACAAAAAAAGGAACTCAAAAAAAGTTCCTATTCAATATTTTTATTCGCTTAATTCTAACCAACGAAATTCTTTTTCTTCTAATTCGTCTACAATTTTTTGTAGTTCATCTCCAATAGTTGCGATTTTGTCGTACCCTAAATTTGGGTCGGAAAGTAAATTCGTTAATTCTTCTTTTTTGGCTTCAAGAATTGGTAAAGATTTATTAATTTCTTCTAATTCTCGTTGTTCTTTAAACGATAATTTTTTTGGTTTTGTCTCTACATTTTTCTCTTTCGATTCAACTTTTTCCTGAATAACGATTTCTTTTTCAGGCTTTTTATCGTCAGTTACAGGCTTGTTTTTATTCTCGATGTGATATTCTGTATATGTTCCCATATAACGAGAAATTTTTCCTTCGCCTTCAAAAATCATCAATTCATCGACTACCTTATCCATAAAATATCTATCGTGGGAAACAACTAATAGACAACCTTTATATTCTTCTAAGAAACTTTCAAGAACCGTTAAAGTAGGTAAATCTAAATCGTTTGTTGGCTCATCAAGAATCAAAAAGTTAGGATTTTTGTACAAAATTGCTAATAATTGCAGACGTTTTTTCTCTCCACCACTCAACTTTGAGATAAAAGTATGTTGTTGTTCTGGCGTAAATAAAAACATTTCTAAGAATTGTTCTGCACGCATTTCTTTTCCATTAGAAAGAGGGAAAAAATCTGCAATATCTTTCACAAAATCAATGACACGTTCGTCGCCTTTAAATTCTACTCCATCTTGTTTAAAGTGTCCAATATTTAAGGTTTCTCCACGTTCAATAGTTCCAGAATCCATAGTTTCGATTCCTTCTAACATTTTTAGGAAAGTCGTTTTTCCAACACCATTTTTTCCAACTAAACCAATTTTTCCACCACGAGCGAAAATATATGAGAAATCATCTAAAATTTTCTTTTGACCAAATGCTTTCGAAACATGTTCCATTTCGATGATTTTTTGACCCAGACGCGTCATCACCATTTCTAATTTTACTTGTTGATCGACAATTTTATGTTTAGCAACTTTTTCAGTATCATAAAACGCTTCAATACGAGATTTAGATTTTGTTGTACGCGCTTGGGGTTGACGACGCATCCATTCAATCTCTTTACGATAAAGGTTTTTCGCTTTGTCAATTGTTGCATTTTGATTTTCGATACGCAATGCTTTGTTCGTAATATAAGTTTCGTAATTTCCCGAATGTACATACAATGTTTTGTCTTCCATTTCAAGAATTTTGGTACAAATTGCATCTAAGAAATAACGATCGTGCGTAACCAAAATCAATGTTTTGTTTTCTTTGTTCAAGAAATATTCAAGCCATTCCACCATTTCTATATCCAGATGGTTGGTAGGCTCATCTAAAATTAAAAGAACATATCCAGTTTCGAAACTTAAATCAATCAAAAACTTCGCTAAAGAAATACGTTTACGCTGACCACCAGAAAGTTTTCCAATTTTTTGATCCAAGAAATCAATCTTCAATTTTGATAAAATTTCTTTGATTGTTGGCTCAACTTTCCATGCATCTAAAACATCCATTTTTCCCATTAAATCAATTAAATCAGGATTTGTTGGGTCATTTTCGATCATGTTTTCATATTGACGAACAACATCTAAAACTTCATTCGAATGATTGAAAATATATTCTTCACTTTTCAAGTTTTCGTCAAAGTCATCACTTTGATCCAACATCAAGATTTTAACACCTTTATTTGGACGAACTTCGCCAGAATCGGCAGTTTCTAATCCAGCTAAAATTTTAAGTAAAGTAGATTTTCCACTTCCATTTTTTGCTACGAATGCGATTTGGTCTCCTTCATTTACATGAAAATTTACATCTTCAAATAAAGTTCTGATTCCATATGATTTGGTTAGATTTTCAACTGTAAGAAAATTCATGGTTTATTATCTGTTTTGTAAATTAAAAAAAGATGCTAAATCTTTTCTGTTTCGATTTGTTTCATCGATTGTTTAGCTTTTCTTATTTTAACGATTAGAATAGCCAAAGATAAGACAAAGCAAATACTTCCTATTACAATTAGATTATTTAAATGCGGTTGAATTAGGGTAGGATCGCCTTTTTCGATGAAAAGTATTCGGAATATTTTCAAATAATGTGTTAATGGAATGCAATCTGCAATTGCTTGAATCCATTTTGGCATTTGACTTAAAGGCCATGTAAATCCACTTAAAATGAAACTTGGTGTTGCAACAACCATCAAAACTTCGGTTGCTTTTAGTTGGCTTGGAAGGAGAATACTGACTAAAAATCCTAAAAAGCAAACGGCTAAAATAAATGCAAGAGAAGAAGTGAAGAATGGCCAAAACTCGGTTTCTAATTTCATGTCATAAAACATTCCGAACCAATAATACAGCATATATATAAATACTGACATAAATAAATAAGGAAAAGTTTTGACGAATAAAATGGTAAATGGATTGGATGATTTTGAGATTAATTCATTAAATGTTCTGTTCTCAAATTCTGAAGCAAATGAAAGTGCTAAACCTAATAATAAAACCTGTTGTAAAACGGTTAATAAAACACCTGGAAGCATAAAATATAAGTAGTTTCCACTTCTGATATTTTGACGAATCATCGTTGATTTGAATGGTTCGTAGCTTTGTGTTGCAATATATTCTGGAACACCTTGTTTTCGAGCTGTTTCTATTGAAATACCAGCTTTCATTGTTGTTAAAACTGTAGTAATTGCGATTGCCGCTGTATTAGAAGTTAACGTATTTGAAGCATCTACAAAATAAGCGATTTCAGGTAATTTTTTTTGTTGTACATCAGACTGAAAGTTTCGAGGAATAACAACCACAACTTCAGCTCCGATTGCTAAAGCTTTATTCTTAGAATCAAATGTTGAAGGTAAAACTTCAGCAACTTTCACCGATTCATTTTCATCTAACATCTGAATAATTTTCTGACTTGTCATCGTATGATCTTCGTCTACAACAATAATTGGTAAATTGGTTACATTTCCTTTTTTATAAACATTTCCGATCAGAACACCATACATAATAGGTGCTCCCAAGAATAAAATTGGTAAAACAGGATTCTTGAAGAAAAGTTTGAATTCTCGTATAATTAAATGAAAAATCGTTTTCATCAGAATTTATTTAGCATTAAGATCCAAAACTACATTTGCTTTTGTCAATAGTTGAGCAGCTTGTTTATAGTCAACAGGAACAACTTTCACTTCATATTGCGATTGTTGTTGATCAATATCAGGATAAGCAGTTGAAATATTAGCATACGAATTAAGCACTTTTATCGAAACAATTTTACCTTTCAAAACCATATTATTTTTATAAGGAACTTTTAAATTGACGATTTGATTTTTTTGCAATTGTCCGATTTTATTCTCAGGAATTGTGAATCTAAAAAATGTAGTTTCTTCCAAAATCCCGTTTGCAATAGAATATCCAGCCAAAGCTAATTCTCCAACTTTTAGATTAATTGTTTCAACCGTCATATCTTGTGGTGCTTTGATGTATCTTTCCGCCTCAGCAACATCTACTTCTTGCAAAGCTCCCAAAGCACGCTCTTTTTGTCCCAAAGCCATTTGTTGTTGCTCTACACGCGCACCATTTTCGGCATCAGCTAATTCCGCTTTTGCAGCTAAATATTGGTTTTTAGCGCCTTGATATTTCGCATAAACTTCATCATAACTTTGTTGTGGAACAAGACTATCTCGAAGCATATTTTTTAGTCTATGATTTGATTTTTCTGCATAATCTAATTGTTCCTTCAAACCAGCAACTTTTGCACGCAATTGTTTCAATTGATTATCTGTTGCACCTTTTTTTGCCATTTCATATTGAGCTTCGGCAGAATTTACAGCACCTTCTGCTTGACTTTTCTTCGCGTCAACTTCTGGTAATTGTAAGACAAAAAGTGTTTGTCCTTTTTTCACTTCATCACCTTCGTGAACTAATATTTGATCTATTTTTCCTGGGATTTTTGTTACAACGCTAATTTGATCGCGCTCAATTTTACCTTGAAAAATAGTTTGCTCTTCTTTTTTATTTTCCTTGTCAGATGATTTACAACTTGTAAAAAGTATTAATCCGCTTAAAGCAAAAATATAGTATAGTGTATTTTTCATTATTTTAATTTGAGATTTGATTAAATAATTCTCCAGAAGTTTGAAGTAATTCGTAGGTTTTAGAGCGTTGATCCAAGATTTGAGCATAATAACCTAAATTGACTTTGTAATATTCATTTTCGGCAGCCAAACGCTCGGTTACATCTATAAATCCTTCTTGAAATCGTCTTGAAGCGATTTCTAAATTATTTGTTGCAATGGTATTTTGTTGATTATTTACTTTTAATTTTTCAGTAGAAGTTTCGTAATCAATTTTGTTTTTACTTAATAATAAATTCAGTTTTTCTTGGGAATCTTGTAACTTGTTTTCATTTATTAAAATGTCAGTTTTTGCTTGTGCTAATTTATTTTTATGTTGTCCGCCATCCAACAATTCCCATTTTGCGCCAATACCAATCAAAATATTAGGAAACATCGAAAATTGGTTCATTTTCAAATTAACATCACCTAATATATCACCATCTTTTAATTTGAAACGACTTCCCAAAATTGACGTATAATTGGTGTTCACGAATGCAAAAACTTGTGGTAAGTGCGAACCTTTTTCTTTTTGATATAAAAATTCGTAAGCTTTCACAGAGTGTTCAAGTGCTTTCAACTCTTTTTTATTTTCTAAAGTATAGCTTGAAGCAAGAATGTCAATTGGGGTAAGTTCATATTGAATTTGTTGAAGATCTTTTTCAGACAGATGCGTTAAAGTTTCTAATTTTTTGTACAGTAATTGTCGATTACCATTCAGTTCTACTTGTCGAGCTTCTAATTCTAGCATTGCTAATTTTATTTTTTCACGATCGTATGGAATAGCTAAACCATTTTGAATTGCTTTCTGCACTTTAAGATGTTCTTTATCCAATCGTTTTGCAGAATTTGAAATTAATTCTTCTACTTTGACCAATAACATCAATTGATCATAAGTTTGTAAAATATCTTTGGTTATAGTTTCTTTTTCGGCTTCTTTCAAATAATCTAAAGCAGTACTTTTTTCCTGAATAGCATTCAACGCATTTGGAATTTGTAATCCCGAAAATATAATTTGAGTAGCGTTAACAACCACAGTAAATAATCCTGCTGATGTATTGAATCTTTGATTACCCGAAAACAATTCTGTGGACAAAATATCGATTGACTTGGTTGGAATATCGATGATTCCGTTCGAGTTTAGATAACCACCCAGTGCAATTGCAGATAAATTTGGTTGTCGTTTACCTTTTACTTCGTCATATTGGTAATTGTTTTTTTCGACTTCCAGTTGTTTATTTTTTAATTCATAACTTGACTCAATCGCTTTTTCAACAGGCAATCGAAGTTGCGGATCAATCAATTGTTGTGCAAATCCCGAAATAGAAGTCAATAATGGAATAAAAGATAAATATCGAATAATAAGCATCCTATAATTTTTGACTAAAATTAACAAAAAATATACCATGAATAAAAGTCAATATTATAATGTCATTAAAAATAAAAATCCTGAAACTTTTTAAGGGTTCAGGACTTCCGAAAGTTGCCAAAAAAATGGCGCATAGTTCAATGTATTTAATATTTATTATCAATAATATCCAACGTTTCGTTTAATGACTCTTTCATCATTTTCTCTAAATAATCCGTCGTACTTTTATTGATTGTTTCGTCTATATACTTTGTTCCACCAATTGTTTCGCTATATTTTAAAGCATTATTTTTAAGGTCTAAAATATTAATGTAGACGTATGTTTTGGCGATATATTTCTGTTTGTTGGCAGGATCATAATCAAGCCCTGATTTTACATTAATTAAAACTAAATCATCTTGATTAATCGCTTTTTTTAAATCATTAAATTTAACTTGATTTACATTTTCCTTTGTGATTAATTCATTTGGAACTAAGTTTTTATCAAATTTATCAATCATTTGATAATTGTACTTGTTGTCGTTTAATATTTTTTCAGATTTATCACGAATTACTTTTACAATATCAAATTTAGAATTTATTTGTTTAAGCTGATTTTCAATTGATTTTGAATCAATGCTTTGATCTAAATTTTGAGAATTATAATCGAAAAAACCAAGGGAATCTACATTAATCAGAACACCAACTTTATTTACAGGAACATCTAAAGCACTTTCGTAAGTTATCGTATTAAGCGCTAATTCTTTTGGTGCTTCTTTTTTTTGCTCGCAAGATTGGGTAAAAAACAATACCCCAACTATAAAATAAACTAATTTTTTCATACGCTATCCTATTACCTCTTTAAAGATAGTGATTTATAATGTTTTATAATAGATTTATTCCTAATAATTTTCTTCTTCTTCATCGTCAAAAGTTTTGGCAATTTTTTCAATGTTTAAGCTTTTTGCCATTGCATCAAAAATCTCTTTATAAGTACCGTTCATTTTGTACACATCTTCATGAATCCCGTTTTCTACAACTTCGCCTTGTTTCATCACGTACGTATAATCGGCATCGATAATTTGAGAAATACTATGCGAAATAATGATAACTGTTCGATCTTTTTTGATGGCATCCAAACTATTTTTAATCTGTTCCGTGGCAATTGCATCCAAACTTGCAGTAGGTTCGTCCAAGAAAATAATTGGGGGATTTTTTAGAAACATACGTGCTATGGCGATACGTTGCTGTTGACCACCAGATAACAATAAGGCTTTGGATTGATAAGCTTCTGGCAAATCCATAATTTGTTCGTGAATATAAGCACGTTTTGCGGCATCTTCTATTTCTTCGAAAGTTGCGTTTACATTTCCATAACGAATATTTTCTTCAATCGTTCCATTAAAAATGTGATTTTTTTGTAAAACCAATCCAATATTATCGCGTAAAAATTGTGTGTCATATTCTTCTAAATCAATTCCGTCAAGTACAATTTTTCCAGAATCAGGTTGATAAAATTTATCTAACAAATTAATCACTGTACTTTTTCCAGCGCCAGACAAACCAACCAAAGCTGTAATTTTATTGGGTTGAATTGTCATGTTGATATTTTTCAAGGCTTTGTAACCATTTGGATAAGAAAAGTCAACATTTTGGATTTCGAATTTACCTTTCAATTTTGTTGGAATATAATTTCCAGATGATTCTTTTTCGTCATCCGCTTTTAAAATAGAAAAGAAACTTTCGGAATAAATCATGGCATCATTCATTTCATCATAAATACGATGCAGTTGACGGATAGGAGCAGAAACGTTGTTGAACAACAAAATATGAAACATAATTGCGCCAATTGTCATTTGTCCGTCCAGAACCAAATATGAAGTTAAAATGATGATAATCACCACGCCAAATTGCTCGATAAAGGATTTTAAACCATCAAAAAAGAAGCTTGTTTTACGTGTTTGCATTTGATTATTCGTCAATTCTTTTTGCAAAGCAAGTTGTTTTTTACCTTCGATATCTTCTCGGTTAAATGATTTAATTACTGTGATTGAATCAATTATGCTGATAATTCCTTGCGATTTTTGTTCACGATAACCTCTTAGGTTACGTCGCCAACCACTCAGCTTTTTAGCTTGTTGTTGTGTAATAATGAAATAAATTGGAACGATACAAACTCCAACCAATCCAACATAAAAATTAGCGTTGAACATCAAAATTAAAGCAACAATTGAGTTCGCAAAAAGAGGTAAAATATCGATAAAAAAGTTTTGAACTAAACGTGTCAAACTTTCAATTCCTCTGTCAATACGAGTTTGAAGCTTTCCTGCTTGATTATCTTGATTTGTATAAAACGCCATTCGGTACGTCAAAATCTTTTCGATAATGGCTTGAGCTAAATCTTGCGAAACAAAAATTCGAAGCTTTTCACCATAATATTTTTGACCAAATGTGATGAATGCATTCAAGATTTCTTTTGTCATCAAAACAATCGAAATAAACGAAATGATTTTCAGACCTTCTTTTAATCCTTTTCCAGCTTCAACCAAACCATTTATAGAATCTACGGTATATTGTAAAATAAGGGCATTTACTTGTGAAGTAAAAGATCCAACTAAGGTTAGGAGCAAAGTTGCGACAACCAAAGAACGATAAGGTTTTACAAATGGACGTAGATTTTTAAACAGCTGGATGATTGTCATTTTTTATTCTTTTAACGGTTGTTCTTTCACAAAAACGTGACCAACTTTTGTAAAATCGTAAGCAATCTCGTATAAATACTCTAACAAATCTTCAATCAGTTCAGAATCATTTTGCAAAGCCTCTGTTTCAATTTCCGTATAAACAACAGTTTTTTCTCTAAACTCTATTGTTTTTGGTAAATTTTCTGTTTCATATTCACCGTAAAGCCGAATGTTTTGTAACAATAATTGCAAAATTTTCTTCATCAATCGAATATGTTCTGAAGTTAAAATAACGGAATTGTTTTTCTTTAAAATTTTAACTAAACCAACTGAATATGAGACAAATGATTGATTGAAAATGGTGAATTTATTCAGTACGTTAGCATTTTCTTGTTTTCCTTTCGGTTCAGAAATTACACGTTGAAAAACTGAATTAATATTTGCCATTGCAATAAAAACATCTTTTCTAGCTAATTTATAATCTGTTGTAGAAACTTCGTTGTCGGCTAATTTTTTAAAAACCAAATAGATAAACTCATAATTTGCAATCAATGCTTTTTGAATATATTCGTTCATATTATTTTTTTCCCAAGTTGGTAAAATCAAATAACTCGAAATAAACGCCATAAATCCTCCAACAAGTGTATCAATAAAACGTTCTTGAATAATATACAATGAATCTTTTTGCGAATAAAAACTAAACGAAATAAGAATATACGCGGTTAAGTAAAATGTACCAATTGCATATTTGTGACGAATAAAAGTGTAGGCCATTAACATGAAAATAAGCATTAAAGCAAATCGAATACTATGTTGAGGAATAATCAATAATATTAAAACCCCAACTAATCCACCGCCAATTGTTCCTTTCAAACGCTGAAAGTTTCGTTTTTTTGTTACGCTAAAACCAGGTTTTAAAATCACTAAAACTGTCATCAAAATCCAGTAACTATGGTAAGTCATCGGAATAATAAACGTGACGCCATAAGCTAATAACATTACAATTGATGCACGAATTGCATGTCTAAAAATTGAAGATTTTAGATTCAGATGATCTTTTAATTTTCGTAAAGAATAATCAACTGTAGGTTCAAAATGTTCGGCATGATCCAGTGGATTTTTCTTTTTTTCTGTGAATGAATCATCATAGAAAAATTTATGGATAAACTCTATTTTATAAACAATTTGCTTTAAATTGATGTAAATTTTAGATAAAACGATTGGTTTTTGTCCTTCTGCATATAATTCTTTGATAGCATCATCAATCTTTTTCAACTCAACTTCAAAGTCAAAAGTAGGTTGTTTTGGACGTTTGTTCGAGTTAATATGATAAGCAATCATTTTAAGTTCATGCGCTAATTTATTCATTAAATTATAGATTTTGCGCATTGCTTTTGTATCGCCATAAACGTCTCGAATTTTCACATAATCGTATTGATTTGCTGTTACATTCTCAAATATATCCACCAAATCAGAGAAAATAAACACAATCGAACGCCCAATTGGAGTCTGGTCTTTTACCAATTTTTTATTCGAAAAAACTAATTCACGAACTAAACTTTGTTTTTCATTAATTACAACATGTTCGTCGATTAATTTTTTGATAATATCATCATAATTTGAGTCTTTATCAAACATAGAAGCTTTGATTCGAATGTATTCAGAAATATGAATCATTGTATCAGCTAAGTTTTGCTGCGCCATACGATAAGGACGAAAAGTGCTAATAGCTAGACTAAAAATAGTGTACCAAGCTGCTCCAGCCGTCACAAAAAGCGCAATATGAAGAGGACTTAACTCATGTCGTAAATCATTCATATTCATTACCATCGACATCATAATGACCATTCCAAGCGCACTTGTACGTTGTCCCCAAACGGTTAACATGTTAGAAAAGAAAACGATAACTGTTAAACAAATACCTAGAAATATTGGGTAACTATTAATCGTTTTGGTGAAATACGAAACAAGGAAAATCAAGAGTACGGAAAGCCACATCAGGTTTCGGCGTTCTTTAAATGGACCAGGTGTATCCGTCATATGCGCTAAAACTGCACCAAGACTTATTGTTACACCGGCATATAAATCGCCAAACAAGCTGGCTACGATAGGTGGAATGATAATCGCTAAAGAAGTTTTTAAGCCATCTGAAAGCGCTTCTCCGTAGATAAAGTTTTCAATTTTATTGATGATTTTCAAGTGTAATTTTTTAAGGTTGAAAATTGTTGTATAAAATTAACACAACTTTTTTCGAAACCCAACTAAACTCGTGAAGTTTTTAGAATATGAAAACCATCAATGCTTTGTGTAAAAATTAAAGTTGTTGTGCCGCCATCAATAATTTTGAATTTTTTCTTGATAACGTCTATTGGCTGATTGTAATTTTTGACTAATAAATTCGCTTTTGTTTTTAGTATTTCTTTTTTTGGATTTTTAATTTCTTCTTCAATTAAGTAAATTTTTCCAGGAAAATTTTCTAAAAGTTCATTCGAAGTATACAAATGTGTATTCTGATGAAGTTTGTGAAGATTGAATTTTTCGCTCAATAATTTGAAAGCACCAGTTTTTAGAATCGCAACATTTGGTTCGTAAATATAATGTTGAATACCTCCAAAACTTGCATTTGCACTATATTCTTCTTCAAAATGGAAAGAAAATTCGGATTGATTATTTTCTAAATTAACAGCTTTTATCAAAGGATTTGTTGTAAAAGAATTTTTATCTAAAATGATTAGAAAATCTTTCACTTCATTTTTTAATGCAACAATGTGTATTTCGGAAATCGAATCAATTTGTTGTAGGGTAGAAGTGATGTCTAATAAAGGCGAAAGCTTGATGATAATTTTCTCTGTTTTTTCGAAAAAAGTTGGAATCCATTCTAAAATATTTGGCTCTAAATTTTCCAAAATAAATTTTCTTCCGCTCGAATTTCTTCTTGCTGGATCGAGATAAATAACATCAAATTTTAAAGTACGATTTTCTTCAAAAAAAGACTGAAAAGTTCCTGTATAGGTTTCTAAATTTGGCGCTAAAATTTTAGCATTATGTTGTACAATCTCACTCAATTCAGGATTTTGTTCGATGTGATATACTTTGTCAAAATTCTTTGCAAAAGCCATGGTGTCAATTCCAAAACCAGCGGTTAAATCAATCAAATTTTTTCCTTTAACTAAAGTTGATTTATAATTTGCTGTAGCTTCCGAACTTGCTTGTTCCAAATTAATTGAAGGTGGAAAATAAATGTTTTCTGTTGAATAAAGTGTTGGAAATTTATGTTTTGAAACTTGAATTCCTTTCAATTGTTGTGCAATTTCAGCAGAAGAAATTTCTTCAAATAACGATTTTTTCAAACCTATAGATTTGATGTCTTCATGTTCGATTATTTTCAGATAATCTTGAAATTCTTTTGTTAAAATAGTTGGATTCAAAATGTTATTTTTTAGTCATTTTAGTATTTGCTACAATATCACCTAAACGTTGACTTTCTTTGGAGTTATTTATAATTAAAATTCCAATTAATCCACCGAAAATAAAATAATCTATAGAATCGAAAAGATGACGAATAAAAGATTGCGAAAAACTAATTGGTTTTTCTGTTTTAGCATTTACAGGTTGCAAATTTAGGATTAAATGACCTAAAGTTCCATGTAAAATAACTTCAATTACTACAAAATAAACTAGCCAAAAGATAAAAATAGGTAAAGCATTTATTCCGTTTACATTATAACTTCCGTCATTTGCTAAAGCTCCAAACTTATAAATATAAAGCGCTGCAATGATTATAAATAGTGCGTAATCAATAAATCCCGCTATAAATCGTTGAAAAATGTTTTTATTAGATTTCATAATTTTATATAAAACAAAACTTTATTAAACACAAAACTTCAGTATCCATCACAGCTACTGAAGTTTCGATTATATTGTTGAGTTCTTTTAATGAAATTGGCATCCAATTCATGTAAAAACTAATTTTTTTCCTCTTTTTCTGCCAAACGAGTTGGAACAATCGGAACAAAAAGTGCTTGTTTTACCACTTTTTCTTTTGGCGATTTCTCAATCACATCTGCAGGGTTTCTAAATTTGTTTACACCAATTAATTTAATGGTTTGCTCATCGAAATCTTTTTGCTCTTTTTTCGCGCTTGTGTAAATAAAATCTTGAATAGTTTCATTTTGTAAAGCATTTACAAAACCTCCTACATTTTGTATTGTTTTAAACAATTCTAACGCATTTTCAGCCATTTGATTTGTCAAACTTTCGATGTAGAAAGAACCAGCAGCAGGATCAGTAAATTGATTCAAATAAGATTCTTTTTGTAACAATAATTGTTGTTTTGCGGCTAATTCTAATCCAAAATCAGACTCTTTATTAACTTCATCATATGATCCAACAAAGACAGCATCGCTTGATCCGAAGATAGCCGAAGAAGCTTCTATTGTAGAGCGAATAACGTTGTTGTAAATATCTAATTTAGATTTATTGCGATCGGATGTTGAAGTGAAAATAAATGCTTCACTTTCTTTATTATATTGCTCCAAAATCATTTTCCATAAAAAGCGAAATGCTCTTAATTTCGCTACTTCGAAGAAATAATTACTTCCAACAGCGAATTTAAAATAGATTTTGTCCGCAATATCAGCTCCAAAATTTTCTAAATATTCTACTGCATGTGCAAGTGTAATCGCAATTTGTTGAACATGATTTGCTCCAGCATTTTGATAAACATCTCCTTGAATTGAAATTACTTTTTCGAAATTTTTCAATGCCAAAGCTTCTTTCACCAATTCTTTTGATGCTTTTTCTGAATCATTTTGCCAAAGTCCATTCTGTGCCAAATATCCATACATATCTAAATCTAAATATTTCAGATTTGGAAGATTTTCAAGCGATTTTAAATCAGAAGTCTCATCATATTTAATAAATAAATCCAGATAATTAGGAAGTTCTAACGATGAATCAATTTGATTTTGATTAATCAAATATCCATACAAAAAGCTGTAATCTTGGTTTTTATTTCCAGTATATTTCGAAATAATTTTCCAATCTTTTGAGGATTTTGGTAAAGGTTGTACAGCCGAATAATCGACATCATCCTTTGTATATAATGGTTTTACATTTATTTGATCGTTCGTTCCCCAAACTAAAGTTTCATTATATTCTAAACCTTTTAGCTCGACTTGAACTTTATTTTTCCATTCTTTTTCAGAAATAGAATCAAAATTTTCAAATAACTTACTCATTTTCTTTATTTTGTGGTTTCGTAACTTTTTCTTGCTGAATGATAAAAATATCTTCATCATCTTTTTTCAAGAAATGCTTTTCTCTTGCAATCCTTTCAATTTCAGCAGGATTACTATTTAGTTGATTTAATTTTTCAGACTCAGTATCCAAGTGTTCTTGGTAATATTGTTGATCAACTTCTAATAATTTGATTTGTTTATCCAACTCGCGATGTACGAAAAAAGAATTTTGATCGAAAAAAATCATCCAAACAGCAAACGCAACCGTTAGAACAAAGTAACGATTCCAAACAAATTTGAATACACGTGTATCCTTAATTTTTCTTTTCGGTACTTCTGGTGTAAGTTCTTCGTCAAAGATTTCTTCCGATTTTTCTTTCATTATACAGTAGTTTTCGAGTTGAGTTTTTCTTTAATTACAGTTGATAAAACTTTGATTGCGACAGAATTTTTCTTTTTCATATTCGGAATAATAATGTCTGCATAGTTTTTAGATGGTTCTATAAATTGCTGATGCATAGGTTTTAACGTTTTTTGGTAACGCGTTAAAACTTCATCCAAATCGCGCCCACGTTCTTGGATATCACGACGTACACGACGAATTAAACGCTCATCAGAATCTGCATGAACAAAGATTTTTACATCAAATAAATCGCGTAAATCTGGGTCAGTCAATACCAAAATTCCTTCTACAATAATAACCGATTGTGGATGGGTTAAAATCGTTTCTTCCTTGCGACTATGCGTAATAAACGAATAGACAGGTTGTTCTATTGATACGCCATTTTTCAATAAAGCGACATGTTCTTTTAGTAATTCGAAATCAATTGATCTTGGGTGATCAAAATTGATCTTAGAACGTTCATCAAAAGATAATTCAGGATGATCTTTATAATAATTATCTTGAGAAATAACGATAACGCTTTCCGCATTAAGATCTCTTAAAATATTATTTACAACAGTTGTTTTTCCCGAACCTGTTCCTCCTGCAATTCCTATTACTAGCATTTTTGTTTTATTATTTTTTTTAATTTCGTTTGATGTTTCCATTGCAAGAGTTCTCGTAAAATTTCCTTAAAGATAAAATTTTCCTTTCAGAAATTAAAATAAAAAGAAATTGATTCTTGCAAAATTTTAAATGTTGTCGTGAAGAAGTTTTGGTTGATTGATTTTGAGAAAAGAAATAATTATCAATGCATTTAAAAAATGATTGATTTATTATTCGATTATTTAGATGTAGCTCAAACATTTAGGTTTATTTACACAAAAAAAGTACTTTACAGTACTTGGTTTCTCTTAATCGGATGCAAAGGAAAGAAAAAATTATAAAAACTTTATCTTTTTTATCATTATATTTATAAAATCAGAACTATTATAAAATACTAATCTATGAACGATTTAATCTCAATGTCTACTATTTTTTCGTTATTTCTCGGAATAGGATTAGCCGCTGCTGCTGGTTTTCGGATTTTTCTTCCCTTATTTGTACTGAGCTTAGCTGTTAAATTTGGAGGAAGTTTTATTAATCTCGACGAAAGTTGGATGTGGGTTGGGAGTACACCGGCTCTTATAACACTTGGTGTAGCGATGTTAGTAGAAATTGGAGCTTATTATATTCCAATTATTGATAATTTGTTGGATACGATTGCGTTTCCTTTAGCTGGAATTGCAGGAACAATAACGGTTGGAATTACGATGCCAGAAATGAACGAAGTCGCAACTTGGGCTTTGGCGATTATAGCTGGAGGAGGAACTGCGGCTGCGATTAGCGGTACAACTGCGGCTGCAAGAGCTGTTTCGACCACCACAACTGCGGGAGCTGGAAATTTTTTGGTTAATACAGGAGAAACGTTTAGTTCTATTGTATTAAGTATTACAGCAATTGTATTGGCCCCTTTGGCATTTATTTTTGTACTAATTATTTTATATGTGTGTTATAGAGCATATAAAAGTGTCAGAAAAAAAGGTGATCAGCTATTGGCGGAAGAATTGTGAAAGAGTGAAGAATTGAATATATAAAAGAGCTAAATTATTAGCTCTTTTTTTTTGTTATATATTAGTATTTCAAGTTTTTCTTTTTAAGTAAATATTAATTCAAAAATATTTAGAATAAGATTAACTAGAAGTTAAGTTTATAAAATAGAAAAAGTCTTGTAATTTTTTTACAAGACTTTTTGAAATATAAATTATTCCTTCTCTTTCACTATTGGTCTTATTAGACCTTCTTGCGCAACGCTACAAATTAGTTCACCAGAACGATTGAATAAATTTCCTCGTGTAAAACCTCTTGTATCATTTGCACTTGGAGATTCAACATTAACTAATATCCAATCATGCAAATTTGGTTCTCGGTGAAACCAAATTGAATGATCTAAGCTGGCCATTTGTGTGTTTCCAAAGTGAGCTTTAGAAGCATGAGGTTTTTTTGCTGTTGATAATAAATTGTAATCAGAGCTATACGCAATTAATTGCTGAATAATTGGTAAAGGTAAATCCTCTGGAACATCATTAAAAGTTAACCAAACATTACTAAAATTAGGATAATCTTTTTTCTCAAAAGGATTCACAAATTCAACAGGTTTAAAATCTAACGGACGCTCTGCTAAGACAAATCGCATAATTGATTTTGGTAAAACTGAACCAAATTGTTCTGCTACATCATTCCAGCTCATTAATTCTTCAGGAGGCGTTACAACAGGCATTTTTTCTTGATGCTCGTAACCTTCTTGCTTCAACTGAAAGGAACAAGCCATTACAAAAATAGGCATACTGTCTTGCTTTGCTGTGACAACACGTGTACTAAAACTTCCTCCATCACGAAGATTTGCTACTTCAAAATAGATAGGTTTTTCTAAATGTCCAGGTAAAATAAAGTAGGAGTGAAGGGAATGGCAAAAACGATCTGAAGGAACAGTTTGATACGCAGCATGCAAAGCTTGGCTTACAACTTGTCCTCCAAAAACATTTGGACTTCCCATAAAAGAACTTTTCCCTTCGAATAAATTTTCTTCTAATTTTTTGAGAGAAATTAATTCGATGAGTTCTTGAGTAGTTTTCATTATTAAATTTAAAATTTCAAATTATTTAATTTCTGCACATTTTGTTCTAATGCACATTTATATTCATTTTTCATTCGATAGACTAATTCTTCGGTTGAAATAATATCATGAATTCCAGAAACTCCGTGTCCAGCAGACCAAATGTCTTTCCATGCTTTATGTCCATCGCCTCCAATTAATTTCGAAAAATCTTCTTCTTTCTTTTCGTCTAAATCAATTCCAGAATGTATAATACTTGGTTTCAAGAAATTTGCATTTACACCAGAAATTCCATCTGTATAAATCACATCTTCGAAAGTAGAATCGACTAACATTGTTTTATAATCTTGATTCGCAGAGGCTTCTTTTGTCGCGATAAAACGAGTTCCGATGTATGCAAAATCAGCACCCATATTTTCAGCTGCTAAGATATCGTTTCCGTTGTTCATCGCACCTGCTAAAATTAAACAACCATCGTAAAAAGTGCGAATATCATCAATCAAAGCAAAAGGATTAGCCGTACCAGCATGTCCACCAGCACCAGAAGCTACAGCAATAATTCCATCTACACCAGCTTCAGCAGCTTTTTCCGCATGACGTTTTTTGATCACATCATGAAAAACCAAACCTCCATAACTATGAACTGCATCTACAACTTGTTTTACAGCACCAAGCGACGTAATAATAAGCGGTACTCTATATTTTGCACATAAAGCTAAATCACCTTCGAGACGAGGGTTTGTTTTGTTAACGATTAAATTCACTCCAAATGGAGCTGCTTTTTTACCTGTTTCATCTTCAAATTGTTTTAATTGAGAAGTGATATCAATTAACATTTGTTCGAAATCTTCGGCTGTTCTTCCATTCAAAGAAGGGAAAGTTCCACATACACCATTTTTACATGCTTCTACAACTAATTCAGTTCGAGAAACAAGAAACATAGGTGAAGTGATTAAAGGTAAATCTAAACTATTTTTAAATTCTTGTAGGGTCATACTAAAATTTTTTTGATGTGGTATAGGATGCAATATAGTTATAAATTGAGTTATGATTTTCAGAAAAGATTAATTTATTTGCATAAAAAAATCCTGAAATGTTTAATATTTTCAGGATTTTTTATTTGATAAAAGCAGTGTTCGATTAATTTAAATTTAGGATTATTATTTCCTTCACGTTATTTAATTTCAATGCTGAAATTGATTTTGAAAACATTAATAATTTTTCAATCGTTGATTGTTTTGGTTCAAATTTTTCTGAGTAAAATTCAATCATAAAAACTTATTTACTTTAAAAACGTTAAATAGATAAGTTTATTTTTTAATCGATTGTTAAAATAATGTTATTATTTTCGATAACTTTTCTTAAGTTGATAATTGCATAGCGCATTCTTCCTAATGCTGTATTAATACTAACATTTGTTTCTTCCGCAATTTCTTTGAAACTTAATTCTTTGAAGATTCTCAGTTCTAAGACTTCTCTTTGATCACTTGGTAATAAAGTAACAAGGTATCTTAAATCATTTTCAATTTGCTTTTTAATGATTTTGGTTTCGGAACATTCGTCAGAATTTCCAATAAAATCGAAAATATTATATTCGTCATCATATTTACCTATAGTTTCTCTAACAGCAGGCATTTTCTTAATATTTCGAAAATAATCAATAGTTAAATTATGCGCAATACGCATTAGCCAAGGTAAAAATTTTCCTTCTTCATTATATCCGCCACTTTTTAGTGTAAGAATAACTTTTATGAAAGTATCTTGGAAAATATCTTCAGTGATATCTTTGTCTAAAACTTTTGAGAAAATGAAACTATAGATTCTACTTTTATACTTCTCAATTAAAATTTCTAAAGCATATTCATTACCATCAACATAGTCTTTGATTAGCAATGAGTCTTCTTCGTAATTCATAAGGTAGATAATTTGGTTTAGTAAGTAGATTTTTTTATCTATAGGCTTCTTGTTTTTTTATAAGTGATTCAAATATAGTCAAAGTTTGAATCAAAACAAGTGAATTAACATAAAAAGAGGACTGTCTCTTAAAGTGTG
>NZ_DCOI01000026.1:0-24198 GCF_002322895.1 Empedobacter sp. UBA1574
AAGATTTTCAAATCTAAAGGAGCTTGTTGAGAAATCTCGTTCAAATTACATTTTTTTTCTTCAAATCTTTATCAATAAAAAATAATAGAACAAATCCGATGAAATAACATAGTAAATCAATCCAAGAAAAAAATGTTCCGATAATTATTCGAGCTGCTTTATTATGTCCTAAACCAATTATTTCTACAAAATTGAAATATTGTAAAATTTCTACAACAAAAGAAAAAGTCAATGTAAAAATTGCAATGTTAATTGCTTTTGTGTTGATAAATGCTTTGATAAAATAGTAAATAAAAATCACGACTAAAATATCACCAACAAATGGACGAATGATTTTTTATCGAATTTTAGCATATTACATTTTAATTTGATGCGAAGTTGAAATGAATTCAACTTGACTAATCGTTAAGTCATCCTGAACTTGTTTCAGGAACACATTATATTTTTTTAAATTCCTCCATTTATTTGGAATGATATTTACTTGATTGTCGTTGTTGTAATTGTCATTCTGAGCCTGTCGAAGAGTCTTCTATATATAGTAGTTTTCTATATTATTAATAGTTTATCCTTCGACAAATTCTGGATGAAAAGGATAATTTAAAAACTTAATATTAATTTTTTGAAATCATCTGTTTGCAACAAATCAATAATATTGTTGATGTCATCTCCAATCAAACGATCGTCTTCTAATTTAGGACATACCGAACGAACTTTTGCGAAAACTTCTTCTAAGAATGCACTTGTTTTACGTGGTCTTCTAAATTCTAAACCTTGACAAGCGTACATTAATTCGATTGCTAAAATACGTTCTACATTGTCTAAAACTTGGTTGAATTTTCGTCCAGAAATACTTCCCATCGAAACATGATCTTCTTGTCCCAAAGAAGTCGGAATACTATCTGCCGATGCAGGGAAACACAATGTTTTGTTTTCTGTACAAAGCGCAGCAGATGTATATTGAGGAATCATGAAACCAGAATTTAAACCAGAACTTTCTGTTAATAATTTTGGTAAACCATATTTTCCTTCGATTAATAAATATTGACGACGATCTGAAATGTTTCCTAATTCTGAAGCGGCAATTGTTGCGTAATCTAACACCATTGCTAATGGTTGTCCGTGGAAGTTTCCACCAGAAATAGCTTCTTCATCCGAAACAACGATTGGATTATCGGTAACAGAATTTAATTCGATTTCTGCTAATTCTTGTAAATGGAAAAAAGCATTTCGTGATGCGCCATGAACTTGAGGCATACAACGTAATGAATATGGATCTTGTACACGACCACAATCTGCGTGAGAGAAAGCAATTTCAGAGCCTTTCAATAAATTTCGCATGCGTTCTGCAACCAATAATGTTCCTTTGAATGGACGAACTTGGTGCAATTCTTCTTCGAATGGACGAGGAGAACCTTCGTAAGCTTCTAATGATAAAGCGCCTGCAACGTCAGCTAAATTCAATAAATATTCAAATTTTTCTAAACCATTTAAAGCATGAGATAAAATGAATTGTGTTCCGTTGATTAATCCTAAACCTTCTTTCGCAGAAAGATGTAAAGGTTGTAAGTTGTGTTTAGCTAATGCTTCTTTTGTCGAAATAATTGTATCGCCATCCCAAACTTTTCCTTCACCAATTAATGGTAAAAATAAATGTGATAAAGGCGCTAAATCTCCAGATGCTCCAACAGATCCTTTTTCTGGAACAACAGGAATAATATCTTTTTCGACCATTAATAAAATTCGTTCCACAACTTCTAAAGTCACACCAGAATATCCTTTTGATAAAGCATGTGCTTTTGCAATTAACATGGTTTTAGAAATTTCTTTCTTGATTGGATTTCCAACACCAACCGCATGACTGATTAATAAATTGTGTTGAAGTTGACGTGTTTCTTCTTCCGAAATTTTAGTATCGCAAAGTGGACCAAAACCAGTATTTATTCCATACACTGTTTGCCCAGAAGCGACTATTTTAGCAACATTTTGTTGAGATTTTAAGATTTGTTGTTTACTTGCTTCATTAAGTTCAATTTCGATGTTTCCTTCTTTGATTCCTTTGTAGTCCTCGAACGAAAGAAAATCGATGCCGTAAGTTTTCTTGATCATTTTTTCGAATTTGTGATACTTCAAAGATAATCTTTTCATCGGTTCAATAAATAATAGAAATCATTTCAGTTGGAATAATTGAGTTTTGATAAGGTTTTATAACACTATCTTTTATAAATTTGCTAAAATTTTTATGTAATGTGTGATAAACATCTTCATGACGAAATGGGGGACGACCATATGTCAGCAAACTTAGAAACGCCTTTGAGAGCTGATGCATTTGAGTTGTCTGCTGAAGAAAAAGTGGAAAAGATAGAAGCGGATTTCCGTAACATCATGGAAACTTTAGGCTTAGATTTAACAGATGATAGTTTGAAAGGAACGCCAAAACGTGTTGCGAAAATGTTCGTAAAAGAGATTTTTGGTGGTTTATTGCCAGAGCGTAAGCCTGGAATGTCAACTTTCGAAAATAAATATAACTACAATCAAATGTTGGTTGAAAAGGATATCGTGGTTTATTCGACTTGCGAGCATCACTTTTTACCAATCGTTGGACGTGCACATGTTGGTTACATCTCGAAAGGGAAAGTAATCGGTTTGTCTAAAATGAATCGTATTGTAGAATATTATGCAAAACGTCCGCAGGTACAAGAGCGTTTGACAATGCAAATTGTGAAAGCAATGCAAGAAGCTTTGGGAACTGATGATGTTGCATGTATTATTGATGCGAAACATTTGTGTGTAAATTCGCGCGGAATTAAAGATATCGAATCAAGTACTGTAACAGCTGAATTTGGTGGAGCTTTTAAAGAAAGTGAGCAATTAAGAAAAGAGTTTATTTCGTACATCGGAATGAAAACTCCTTTCAATGTTTAAATTATAAATCCTATAAAATGGTAAAAGAAAATCAATTAAAATTACATAATTCCTTAACGGGACAGAAAGAAACGTTCGAACCAATTAATCAAGATAATGTTGGAATGTATGTTTGTGGACCTACCGTTTACAGTAATGTGCATCTTGGAAATGTACGTACGTTTATGTCGTTTGATATGATTTATCGTTACCTAAAATTTTTGGGTTACAAAGTTCGTTACGTTCGTAATATTACTGATGCTGGACATTTAACGGATGATGGAAATGTAGAAAATGATCGTTTTGTAAAACAATCTAAATTAGAGAAATTAGAACCAATGGAAATCGTACAGAAGTATACAGTTGATTTTCATAAAGTTTTAGAAAAATTTAATTTACTACCTCCAACAATCGAGCCTACAGCGACAGGTCATATTTTAGAACAAATTGCTTTAGCAGAAAAATTAATTGATTTAGGATTTGCTTATGAAGTAAACGGATCAGTTTATTTTGATGTGGAAGCTTACAACAAAAAAGGACTTGATTATGGTGAATTGAGTAACCGTAACATCGAAGAATTAATCAATAATACAAGAGATTTAGACGGGCAAGGAGAGAAAAAGAATCCAGTGGATTTTGCACTTTGGAAAAACGCTTCGCCTGCTCACATTATGCGTTGGGCTTCTCCTTGGGGAGATGGTTTCCCTGGTTGGCACTTAGAATGTACAGTGATGAGCACAAAATATCTTGGAGATTATTTTGATATTCACGGAGGAGGAATGGATCTTAAATTCCCTCACCACGAATGTGAAATTGCGCAAGCAAAAGGTTCTAATGGTCACGAACCAGTAAAATATTGGATGCATGCGAATATGTTGACGATGAATGGTCAGCGTATGAGTAAATCGACTGGAAATTACATTTTACCTATGCAATTAGTGAATGGTGAAAATGATTTCTTCGAAAAACCATTTCATCCAGCTGTTGTACGTTTTTGTTTCTTACAAGCGCATTATCGCAGTGTTTTAGATATTTCGAATGATGCAATGTTAGCTTCCGAAAAGGGATATAATCGTTTGGTTGAAGCATTAAAAACATTAGAAACAATTACGCCAAAGAAAACATCTACCGTTAATATTGATGAATTAGAAACGAAATTATATACCGCAATGGATGATGATTTCAATACGCCGATATTGATCGCACATTTATTTGATGCAGTGAAAATGATTAATTCAATCAAAGATAGTTTCGAGAATATTATAGCAGAAGATTTAGAACGTTTAAAAGCAATTATGAATGGTTTTGTTCATGATGTTTTAGGTTTGGATACAGAAGCTGCAAACGAAAGTTCAGATAAATTAGATGGTGTTGTAAAAATGCTAATCGAAATGCGTAATCAGGCACGTGTAGATAAAAATTGGGCATTATCAGATCAAATTCGTGATGAATTAAGTGCATTAGGTATCCAACTAAAAGACGGCGCTGACGGAACAACTTTCACTTTTTAAGAAAGATTTATAAAATATTTAACCCACTTAGAAATAAGTGGGTTTTTTTGTATCTCTCAATTTTAGATTACTTTTGTAAGGATTTATTCAACAGGATGAAAAAAACAATCATTGGTTTATTTTTATTAGGAGCTGTTGTAGCGCAAGCTCAGGAGGATTCAATAAAAGTTTTAAAACCATTAAAAGGATCATCAACAAATGATTCGGTTACATATTATAAAACCAAAATAGACGATTATAAGTTTTGGACAAATGGCAGAAAACCAGAGGTTTTGGATACGACATTAAGTATCAAAAACTATTATAATCAAAATTTTATTCGCAATGATGCGTTCGGAAAATTATTTTTTCCGAATGTTGGTGGTGTAGTGGTGGATTTGGAGTATCAAAATACGCCATTCAATCCGTCGATGTTACCAACTGGTAAAAAATACAATTATTATTATGCAAATGATATCAAATATTATGATGTCAAAACGCCATATACCGAGTTTATTTACGAGAATGGTGTTAAAGAAGGTAACTTTTTGTCTTCAACATTTTCGCATAATTTCAACAAGCAATTCAATTATACGTTTCATTATCGTGGATTAATTTCTGAAGGTCGTTATCGTCATGAAAAAGCGCAGAATAATACCTTTGTTTTTTCATCAAATTATAAAACAAAATCGGAACGTTTCAAATTGTGGTGGAACTATGCAGCACAAAATCTGAAAAATAATGAGAACGGTGGAATAGAAGATATCAACGATTTTATTTTGCAAGATGATCGCAGAATGACAAATGTTCGTAATATTCCCGTGAATTCGCAGACAGCAAAATCTGAATTTGATGCACGTCGAATTGAATTGAATGCTTCGTACGGAATCTTAAAAAAAATGAATGAAAAAGATTCGACTTTTTATAATCCAATTGAATTGAAGAATAAATTTTCGTATGAAAAACAAAAATATCGCTACGAGGATACGTCACCAAACGGAACTTTATATTCTACACCGATTATTACAGGAATGGATTATAGAAGTAAAAAGAGTTTTACAGATTTATCCAATACGACAACTGCTGGTTTTCAGTGGACAGATCGTGTGAAGATAGAGGCTGGTGTTAAATTCCAGAATTTGCGCGTTTTTGCTGATCAAGCCATGACGATTGTTGCAGTTCCAAAGCAAATAGAGGAAAATCTTTTTGGAGTTGTTGGAAAAGTGGATTTTGATTGGAATGAAAAATTGAAACTTTACGGAAATGTTGAATATCTGCAATCTGATAATTACAAAAGTGTTTACAATGTAGATGCGGTTTTAGATGTGACGCCGATAGAAGGTTATACATTGAGTGCTGGAGCGGTTATTCAGTCAAAACTTCCTTCGTTGAATGCAGTTTACAATCAAAGTTTCTTTAATAATTTTAATTACGTTAATAAATTTGAAACAGAAAATGTTCAAAATATTTTTGCAAAGTTAAAGTTAGATAAAGTTAATACAACCTTAGAAGCCTCAATTTATAATATTGACAATAAAGTATATTTAAACGAATTGTTGGTTTATAAACAATTGACGGATAATATTAATTATTTCAAGATAAAAGGTGAAAATCATTTACGTTTCGGAAAGATTAATTTGGTTTCGACAGCGCAATATCAAAAAGTAACGAAAAACGAAGAATATATGCCTTTGCCAGATTTCTTAATTCGTGAAACATTGTATTGGCAAGGAGAATTATTCAACAAGAATGCTCAATTACAAGCTGGTATTAATGCAACATATTTTACGAAATACAATGGTTTGCGTTACATCCCAATTTTGAACGAATTTGCATTGCAAGATCCAGCAAGTATACAAGAGATTGGTGGTTATCCTATTTTGGATGTTTTTATCAATTTCAAGGTTCGTAATATGCGTTTTTACATTCGTGGTGAGCATATCAATGCGTCGTTGACAAAAGAACCTGATTATTTTGCAGCGCCAAATGTTCCGTACCGAGATTTCAAATTTCAACTTGGCTTGAAATGGAATATTTTTAGTTAAAAAAAGACAAATTATATAGAAAAACGACTTCTTGATGAGGTCGTTTTTTCTGTCCAAAATTATTTGTGTAGAATGATTCTAAATAGTTAATTTTAGGAAAATTTTATACATGAAAAAATTCCTACTTTTATTTTGTTTGATTTTCTCGCAAATCGGTTTTTCGCAAGAGAAATTAACAATTGGTGAAATCCAAAAAATAAATTCTAAAATCTTAAATACTGAACGAGAAATTTGGGTGAATCTTCCCGAGTCGTATACCAATAATAAACTTCAAAAAGTAAATTATCCAGTGATTTATGTGTTAGATGCCGAATCTAATTTTACATTTTTAACAGGCGTAGTTTCTAAATTTCAATCTGGTTTTTATCCGGAAATGCCCGAATCGATTATTGTTGGAATTACAAATAAAAATGGTGATCGAACAAAAGATTTTACACATGTGAATGATGTTAATTTCCTCAATTTTATTCAAACTGAATTGTTTCCTTTTATGCAGAAAAATTATCGTGTGAATGATTTTCGTTTGTTAATTGGACATTCTTTGGGTGGCTATTTTGCGTTGAAAACCTTGTACAATCACCCCAAAACTTTCAATGGATATGTTGCGCACGATCCAAGTATTTGGTTTAATGACAAAGAATTATTGAATCTTTATCAAAACTTAGAAAATCATTCTTTCGAGAATCGATTTTTGATGATTACGCAAGTCGGAGAAGGTCAAAATACAAATCATTTACGCGATCATTATCAAAGCATAAAAAAGGTGGACGAACGTTTGAAATTTTCGAAGAATAAATCGTTGAATTATCATTACAAACAATATGTTGACGAAGAACATGGTTCGGTTCCGATGATTGGCTCGATTGATTATTTACGTTGGCAGTTTGATGGTTATCGTGTGAATATTAAAGAGATTCCGAATCAACCAAATTTGGTAAAAGATTCGTTTGAATCGATTTCTAGAAAGTTGAATTATTCTTTTCAACCAACAGAAACGTATATCAACAATGTTGCAAATTATCTGGTAAAACAAAAGAAAACGGATTTAGCAAAACAGTTTTTTGAACAAAATCTGAAAAATTTTCCTGAAAGTTTACAAACAAAAGAAGAATTGAAAAAATTCCTGGACTCGAATAAAAATTAGTAATTTGGTAAAAACATTTTGATGAAAAAATTACTCTATTTAACAACTTTACTAACGACAACTGCATTTGCGCAAGAATTACAATTAGATCAAGCCAAAAAAATATTTGAATTACCAACGCATTGTATCAAGACTGAGTATCCGAATAAACTAGGAAATGTTTTGGGAAGTGATCAGGATTTGAAAACGCCAAAGCAATTGCGTCCAATTTTTTATGGATGTTTTGATTGGCATTCGTCTGTGCATGGATTTTGGTCGATTGTGAAATTGATGAAAGATTTTCCTGAATTGGATCAGAATAATCAGGTTAGAAATGAGTTAAATCAATTGATTACAGCAGAAAATGTTGCGGTTGAAATGGCCTTTTTCAATGATAAAAATAACAAGAATTTCGAACGTACATACGGTTGGGCTTGGTTGTTACAATTGCAAATGGAATTAAATAATTGGCAAGATAAAGATGCGCAAGTTTGGGCAAAAAATCTGAAACCTTTGAGTGATTTGATTATTATTCGATACAAAGAATATTTGCCGAAATTAGTTTATCCAATTCGTACAGGTACGCATGATAACACAGCTTTTGGTTTGAGCTTAGCGATCGATTATGCACGTTCTGTGAATGATAAAACATTCGAAAAAGTGATTACTGATAATGCAAATCGTCTTTATTTAAAAGATAAAAGTTGCAATATTGCTTTCGAACCAAGTGGATCAGATTTTCTTTCGGCTTGTTTGGAAGAGGCTTTGTTGATGTCTAAAATTCATCCGCATGATGAATATAAAAAATGGTTGAAATCATTTTTACCACAATTGTTTGATAAAAAACATGAGCTAAAACCTGGAATTGTTTCGGATCGTACGGATGGGCAATTGGTTCATTTGGATGGTTTGAATTTTAGTCGTGCAACGGCTTTGTATCAAATTTCTGCAAAATTACCAGAGTTAAATTATTTGAATGATTGGGCAAATCATCACTTCAATTATTCGTTCAATAATATTTCAAATGATGATTATATGGGAAGTCATTGGTTGGGAACTTTTGCACTTTATGCGCTGAAAACCAAACGTGAAACTAAAAATTAGCTAATAATAGGGATTTTATAACGATAGAATTGAATCTAAATTTGTTTCAAACAAAACTATACGAAACATTAAATTTTAATTCTATGAAAAAATATTTTTATATCGTCATTGCAGTTTTAGGTCTTGCAGCATTCGGATTTAGTCAATATTCGAAAAGTCAATTAGAAGATCAATTGGCTAAAACAGGGAAATGCGTAGAAGGTGTTGTTGTGGAAACTAGCGGAACATTTAAACGTCCGAAAGCAACTATACAATATCCTGTGAATGATGAAGTTTATGAAGTTACTTTACGATCTAGAGCAGACGTGGACGAAGTTGTATTGATGAAATATGATACGCTGAATCCAGAAGAAGTGTTGCTTGTAGATAATTGTAATTAATTATAGTCTCAAGTTTAAATGAAAAATCCACCAAGTAATTGGTGGATTTTTTTATAGAGATGAATTATTTCTAACGATTAAATTTCTTCTAATGTTGGAATAAATTCTTCTTCAATTTCTTTGAAAGTAGCTTCCAAATCAACTAAATTATCTTGTGTAACTAACTTTGTGCGATAAGGTTTAAAATTTGGAATTCCTTTGAAATAATTGGTATAATGCATACGTGTTTCCAAAATTCCTGTACGTTCACCTTTCCAATCAATCGCCCAATTTAAGTGATTTTTAGCCGCTTCCATTCGTTCTACAATTGTTGGTTCTGGTAACAATTCTCCTGTTTCTCGATAATGTTTAATTTGCTCGAAAATCCAAGGATAACCAATCGCCGCACGACCAATCATCACACCATCAACACCGTATTTTTCTTTGTATTCGATCGCTTTTTGTGGCGAATCAATATCTCCATTTCCAAAAATTGGAATCTCAATATTCGGATTCGATTTTACCTTTGCAATCGGTTCCCAATTTGCTTGTCCTTTATACATCTGCGTACGCGTACGTCCGTGAATTGACAAGGCTTTGATACCTGTTTCTTGCAAACGTTCTGCAACTTCATAAATGTTAATCGAATCAGAATCCCAACCCAAACGCGTTTTAACAGTAACTGGTAAATGTGTACTTTCAACAACAGATTTTGTTAAACGTACCATCAAATCTATATCTTTTAATACACCAGCTCCAGCGCCTTTACAAACCACTTTTTTTACAGGACATCCAAAGTTAATATCAACAATATCAGGCTGAACAGTCTCGACAATTTTAGCTGACATCGCCATGGCTTCTTCATCTCCACCAAAAATCTGAATACCAATAGGACGTTCGTAATCAAAAATATCTAATTTTTGACGACTTTTTATTGCATCACGAATCAATCCTTCAGATGAAATAAACTCTGTATACATCAAGTCTGCACCATGCATTTTGCATAGGCGACGAAATGGCGGATCACTCACATCTTCCATTGGTGCAAGCAATAAAGGGAAGTCTGGTAATTCTATGTTTCCTATCTTTACCACGAAATAATTTTTTGCAAAATTACATAAAACTTATGAAAGAAGAACGAAAGTCCGAAGGTGTAAATCAATATTTAAAATTTTCTGCGATGGGAATACAGATGGCGGTAACGATTGCGTTATTTGCTTGGTTAGGAACATTTTTGGATAAAAAAATGGAAACAGAGAAGCCATTATGGACGGCTGGCTTATCTTTGCTGGGAGTTTTTGCAGGATTATATTTGATGTTGAAGCAATTACCAAAAAAATAATTTTAATGATTAAGAAATTTATTCTTTTAGCACTTTTTTTTATTGCAATGGTTGCAATTTTTTGTGGTATTCATTACGCAATTGTTGCTCATTATAATTTTAGCGAAAATCCGCTAATTGTTCCAAAAATGTATTTAATAATTGGATTAATTACATTAATGATTTTGCAAGTTGGTTGTTTTGTGAAGATAAAATTTCCAGAATATGTTGGTTTTGCCTTTATGGGAGGGATGATTGCGAAGATGGCAATTGTATTAGCATTGATTGTTGTGAATGAACAAATTAAATTAAATGTTGTGCAATTAATTATAAGTTATTTTGTAATTTTGCTAGCCGAAGTTTTAGTGTTTATTCGCTTAATTAATTTAAAGTTAAAAAAAGTTTAATGATTTTTAGCATTTGACTTTGGTAAGTGGTTAATTTACTATAATTTTGCACGCAATTTAGAAACAAAGGAATTATACATGAAATTTTCAGCGTTATTAGCGTTTTTATTACTTTTCAATTTCGGATTTGCCTCTACAGCAGTTCCGCACGAAAGTCTTCCAAAAACGTTTGAGGAGTTAATTAAAAGTGAGCAAGTAAAAAGTCAAGAGGAAGCTACTAAAGTGAAATCTGGCGAATCTACATTTAACCCAGTTCCAGGTATCATGCACCACATTGCAGATGCGCACGATTGGCATTTATGGGGAGAAGGAGAAAAAAGTGTAGGAGTTGCATTACCTGTTATTTTATGGGATAATGGTTTACAAGTTTTTATGTCTTCTAAATTTCACCACAATGAAGCGATTGTTGAAAGTAACGGAAATTACTACATCAATTACCACGAAAAAATCTACAAAACAGATGCGCAGGGTACAATCAAACCTCACGTAGACGAAAAAGGAGCTATTCATTTAGAGAATGAAAAACCATTAGATTTTTCTATTACGAAAAACGTAACATCAATGTTAATCTCTTTCGTGATTTTAATCTTAGTTTTCTCTGCAGTTGCATCTAACTACAAAAAAGGAAATATGGTACCAAAAGGTATCGCAGGATTCATCGAGCCAATTATTATTTTTGTTCGTGATGAAGTAGCGATTCCAAATATTGGTGAGAAAAAATACGCGAAATTTATGCCTTATTTATTAACGTTATTTTTCTTCATTTGGATCAACAATTTATTAGGATTGTTACCAGGTGCAGCTAACGTTACAGGTAATATCGCAGTTACATTTGTATTAGCATTAATTGCATTAATCGTAATTAATTTCTCAGGAAACAAAGGTTACTGGGGACATATGTTATGGATGCCAGGAGTGCCGGTTCCAGTAAAATTAATCTTAGCTCCAATTGAGTTAATCGGGATTATTACAAAACCTTTCGCCTTAATGATTCGTTTATTTGCGAACATTACTGCAGGTCACATCATCATTATGTCGTTAATTTCGTTAATCTTTATTTTCCAAACAGAAGCTATGGCAGGTGGATCTATCCCATTAGCGTTATTTATCTACTGTTTAGAGTTGTTAGTAGCGGCATTACAAGCGTTCGTATTCACAATGTTAGTTTCGTTATTTATCGGAACAGCAGTAGCAGAACACGATCACCATTAAGAATAGAATATAAAAAACAATAAAATAATTTTTTAATAATTAAATACAATTATCATGACAGGAAGTATTGCAGCAATCGGAGCTGGTTTAGCAGTTTTAGGAGTTGGTTTAGGTATCGGTAAAATCGGTGGATCAGCTATGGAAGGAATCGCTAGACAACCAGAAGCGGCTTCAAAAATTCAAACAGCTATGATTATCGCAGCAGCCTTAATCGAGGGTGCAGGTTTATTCGGTATCGTAGTTGCGTTATTAGGTAACGGATAATATTTGAATTAAAAATTAGCTTCAATAACGGTTGGTTGTTGAAGCTAATTCATTAAAAAATTAATTAGTAAAAAATAAAATTTAATACATACACACAATGGATTTAATTACACCTTCAGTTGGTCTTATTTTTTGGACTGCGGTCGTATTTATCATCTTATTAGTATTGTTAAGATCATTAGCTTGGAAACCAATTCTATCTGCAGTTAAAGAAAGAGAACAATCTATCGAGGATGCATTAAACGCAGCTAAAAAAGCGAAAGAAGAGATGGCTTTATTAAACGCTCAAAACGAGAAAATCATGAAAGAAGCTCGTGCTGAACGTGATGCTATCTTGAAAGAAGCGCGTGAAATGAAAGAAAATATCATCAACGAGGCGAAAAATTCTGCAACTGTAGAAGCAAACAAATTAATTGAAAATGCTAAGTCAGCTATCCAAAATGAAAAAGCATCAGCTATGGCTGATATCAAAAATCAAGTTGGACAGTTGTCAATTGAAATTGCTGAAAAAATCTTAACTAAAGAATTGTCAGATAAATCTGCACAAGAAGCTTTAGTGAATGATGTTATTGATCAAGTTAAATTCAATTAATCATGGCAGGATTCAGAGCAGCACATAGATATGCTAAAGGTTTGATGGAGTTTGCGAATGGAGCAAGCCAAACAGACGTAGTGTATGCTGAAATGAATGATGTTCGCAAAGTCATTAAAGAGAATGATGATTTAAGAGTTTTCTTAAATTCTCCAGTGATTGATGCAAAGAAAAAAGAAGCTGTATTGAGTGAGATTTTCAAATCTTTATCAAAAACTTCTCAAACATTCATTTCGTTAGTCGTAAGACATGGTAGAGAAAATATTTTGTCTAAAATTGCAGATCAGTTTATTTCATTATACGATTTAGCAAATAATATTGTAACAGCAGAAATTACTTCGGCAGTACAATTAGATCAAAATACAATTGATAATATTGTAGCAAAAGCAAAACAAACTTTAGCTACAAATAGTCAAGTAAAAGTAGAGAACAAAATTGATGCATCTTTAATTGGAGGTTTCGTTTTAAAAATAGGAAACAATCAAGTTGATTCGTCAATCAAAACTAAGTTAGCTACATTAAAAAAAGATTTTTCGAAAAACGAATACATTCCTAAATTTTAAATATTTCAGAAATGCCAGAAATAAATCCAGCTGAAGTTTCAGCTATATTAAAACAACAACTTACAAGCTTTGATTCATCAGTTGAATTAGCAGAAGTAGGAACCGTTCTAACTGTTGGGGATGGTATTGCTCGTGTTTACGGGTTAGACAATGCTCAATACGGAGAATTAGTAGAATTCTCAAACGGGTTAGAAGGAATGGTACAAAACCTTGAAGAAGACAACGTAGGTATTGTACTTTTCGGACCTTCAAAAGGTATTAAAGAAGGTGACACTGTAAAACGTACAAACAAAATTGCATCTATTAACGTAGGTGAAGGAATGTTAGGACGTGTTGTAGATATGTTAGGAAATCCTATCGATGGTAAAGGACCAATCGAAGGACAATTATATGAAATGCCTATCGAGCGTAAAGCTCCTGGGGTTATCTATCGTCAACCAGTAAACGAACCATTACAAACTGGTATCGTTTCTATTGACTCGATGATTCCAATTGGACGTGGACAACGTGAGTTAATCATTGGTGACCGTCAAACAGGTAAAACTTCTGTTGCTTTAGATGCAATCTTAAATCAAAAAGAGTTTTACGATAGAGGTGAAACAGTTTTCTGTATCTATGTTGCAGTAGGACAAAAAGGTTCTACAGTAGCAGGTATCATGAAAACATTACAAGACCACGGTGCAGATAAATATACAGTAGTAGTTGCTGCTAATGCATCTGATCCAGCTCCAATGCAAGTATATGCTCCAATGGCAGGTGCTGCAATCGGAGAGTATTTCCGTGACTCTGGTCGTCCAGCGTTAATTGTTTATGATGATTTATCTAAACAAGCCGTTGCATACCGTGAGGTGTCTTTATTATTACGTCGCCCACCAGGACGTGAAGCATATCCTGGAGACGTTTTCTACTTACACTCTCGTTTATTAGAGCGTGCTGCAAAAGTAATCAAAGATGATGCAATTGCATCTCAAATGAATGATTTACCAGAATCTATGAAAGGTATCGTAAAAGGTGGTGGTTCTTTAACTGCTTTACCAATTATCGAAACTCAAGCTGGTGACGTTTCTGCATATATCCCAACAAACGTAATTTCGATTACAGATGGACAAATCTTCTTAGAGTCTGATTTATTCAACTCAGGTGTTCGTCCAGCGATCAACGTAGGTATCTCTGTATCTCGTGTTGGTGGTTCTGCACAAACAAAACCAATGAAAAAAGTATCTGGTACATTAAAATTAGACCAAGCACAATACCGTGAGTTAGAAGCTTTCGCGAAATTTGGTTCTGATTTAGATGCAGCTACAATGAACGTAATTGGTAAAGGTGAACGTAACGTTGAGTTATTAAAACAAGGTGTTAACGCTCCAATTCCAGTAGAAGAACAAGTAGCAGTTATTTATGCGGGTACTAACGGTATGTTGAAAAACGTTCCAGTTAACCAAGTGAAAGAGTGGCAAGCTGACTTTGTTGAGTTAATGCGCAACAAATATGCAGACACTTTAACATCTATCCGTTTAGGTAAATGGACTGATGAAATTATGGATGTATTGAAGAAAGTTATCACAGAAACTACTTCTAAATACTAATAAAATATAAATGAAACTTAGAGGTTTCCGAATCTCTAAGTTCCTTTTAATCCTTCATCTCAAATAGAATTATGCCAAATTTAAAAGATATACGTAACCGTATTACTTCTGTAGGTTCTACAATGCAGATTACAAGTGCTATGAAATTAGTTTCTGCTGCAAAACTAAAACGTGCTACAGATTCTATCGTACAGTTACGTCCTTATGCAGATAAATTACGTGAACTTTTACAAAATGTAAGTTCTACTTTAGAAGCTGAAGTAGGAGGTGCATTAACAGAAGAGCGCGAAGTTAATAAAGTACTTTTAGTCGTTATTAACTCAAATAGAGGTTTATGTGGAGGATACAACTCAAGCATCATCAAAAAAGTAAATGCGTTATTAGCTGGCGAATTAGCAAGTAAACACGTAGAGATTTTAGCAATTGGTAAAAAAGCTAATGATACTTTTAGTAAAACACAAACTATCTATAAAAATGCATCAAGCATTTGGGATAATTTAAATTTTGCAGATGTAGCTGAAATTGCAGACGATTTAGTAGAGAAATTTACTGCGGGTGACTTTGATCAAATCAGAATTATCTACAATCAATTTCAAAATGCAGCTGTTCAAATTGTACAAGACGAACAATTTTTACCAGTCGTTTTAGAGAAAACTGAAGAAGAAGCAAACAATTCAGCAGAGTTAGATTATATCTTCAACCCTTCGAAAGAAGAAATTTTAAGAGACTTAATCCCTCAAACGTTGAAAACGCAATTATTCAAAGCCGTATTAGATGCTAACGCTTCTGAGCACGGAGCACGTATGACTGCAATGCATAAAGCAACAGACAACGCAAGCGAGTTACAAAAAGGATTGAAAATTCAATACAATAAAGCTCGTCAAGCTGCTATTACAAACGAGATCTTAGAGATCGTTGGTGGTGCAGAAGCATTGAATGCGTAAGAACAAAGACTTATATTATTTTAAATAGAAAAGCAACTTCATCTCGAAGTTGCTTTTTTTATAATGTTTACTTTAGATTATAAAGAAGTAATAAAACTTTTAATAGATTCTAACAATTGTATTTATCATTCAGAATAAAAATCTATAAAACACTTTTGAATAATTAGTCTTTAACATATTATTGAAGAAATACTTCTACTTAGTTATTACTTTATTCAGGATGATAATTTTTGTAATCATATATCTAATTAGAATTCTTATTAGTTCAATCTTATTATAAGTTAGAATGAAATAAATTATTTCCTCAAGACATTTCAATAAAAATATCAAGTGATTTTACCTAAAACCTAAGGAGGTTTTAATTAAAACGTCTCGACGTTTTATATCAAACAAAAAGTCCTAAGCAATGCTCAGGACTTTTCTATTGTTATAATCGAAACTTAGTTTCTACTTATTTCATTTGAAATAATGGGCGAGAAGACATAAACTCATTTACACGATCTGCAACTCCATCAATGATTTCTTCGTTATCAATATTCATTAATACTTCGTCAATCAAGTCAGCAACAGTTTGCATATCTGCTTCAACCAACCCACGAGTTGTTACAGCTGCCGTACCCAAACGAATCCCCGATGTAACGAAAGGAGATTTATCATCGAAAGGAACCATGTTTTTGTTACAAGTGATTTCTGCCAAAACTAAAGCGTTTTCTGCTTGTTTCCCAGAAATACCTTTGTTACGTAAGTCGATCAACATACAGTGATTATCTGTACCTCCAGAAACAATGTCATAACCTTTTGCAACCAATGCCGCAGCCAAAGCCTTCGCATTCTTCACAACTTGTACAATATAGTCCATATAACCGTCAGATAAAGCCTCTTCAAAAGCAACAGCTTTAGACGCGATTACATGCTCCAAAGGCCCACCTTGTGTACCAGGGAACACTGCTCCGTTCAAGATTTGAGACATCATTTTCACTTCACCTTTAGGAGTTTTTGCTCCCCAAGGGTTCTCAAAATCTTTCCCCATCATAATGACTCCACCACGAGGACCACGTAAAGTTTTGTGAGTTGTCGTCGTTACGATATGACAATGAGGCATAGGATCGTTTAAGATTCCGCGGGCAATTAACCCAGCAGGATGCGAGATATCAGCCAATAACAAAGCCCCAACTTCATCAGCTACCTCACGAAATTTAGCATAATCTATGTCTCTTGAGTATGCCGAAGCACCACAAATTATCATTTGAGGCTTCTCTTTACGAGCAGTTTCTGCCATAGCTTCGTAGTCAATTCTCCCTGTCTCTTTGTCCACTCCATAGAAAGAAGTTTGGTAAGTTAACCCAGAAAAGTTAACAGGAGAACCGTGAGTTAAGTGCCCACCGTGCGATAAATCGAATCCTAAGATCTTGTCTCCTGGTTTCAAACATGCTAAGTAAACAGCTGCATTTGCCTGAGATCCTGAGTGAGGTTGCACATTCGCATACTCTGCATTAAACAACGCTTTCAAACGATCAATTGCAATAGTTTCTACTTCGTCTACAACTTCGCAACCACCGTAGTAGCGCTTTCCAGGATAACCTTCTGCATATTTATTTGTCAAAACAGAACCCATCGCGCGCATTACGTTGTCCGAAACAAAGTTTTCTGATGCGATTAATTCAATTCCATTCAGTTGTCTTTCTTTTTCTTCTTCAATCAAATCGAAGATTACATCTTGTGCCATGTTTTGTTTGTATTAATTGTGTTTCAAATATAAGCTTTTATCATTAGAATTTCTAACTGATATATTCGCAATAACCTAAGAATTATCAAAACAATTTTTCTAATGATTTGGGCGTTCCCTTCGGGCGGGCTATTCGTTGCAATCTTTGCGTTGCAACTCCGCTATCGCTTCGTTTCACGCAAAGGATTTCTACTACTATCACTAACGCATCTAGAGTTATAAGTAATAAGTACTAAGTTTTTCAGTTTTTGTCATGCTGAATTTATATAAACTTTTGTATTTCTTAACCATAATCATAATATCCTGCTGAACTTTTTTCAGCATTACATCCAAATAAGAACTAAAGATTTATTATTTTAATCAAGGAAAAAATGAAGATAATTTTCTTAGTTATTGAAAATTTCTAATTTCTAAATTTACGAACTATCAAATTCTCTCATTAAATTTACAGCATGAAAAACCCTACTTTTTGCATTGGTTTAATGTCTGGAACTTCGTTAGATGGTTTGGATATTTGCTATGTCCGATTTGATGATAACCAACATTTCGAAATTTTACTTGCCGAAACTATAGATTATTCATCTGATTGGCGAAAAAAACTAACAGAAGCTTTTCAATATTCGGCAATAGATTTATGTCAATTAGATGTAGAGTTTGGTTATTTTCTTGGGGAGAAAGTAAAAGAATTTATTCATAAAAATAAGATTGGAAAAGTAGATTTTGTTGCATCTCACGGGCAAACTATTTTTCATCAACCGCAGAAATCATTCACTTTGCAAATAGGAAACGGTGCAGCAATAGCGTCGCATTGTCAACAAAAAGTGGTGTGTGATTTCAGAACACAAGACGTTATTTTAGGAGGACAAGGAGCCCCTTTGGTTCCGATTGGAGACGAATTATTATTTTCTAACTATGATGCATGTTTAAACCTTGGAGGTTTTTCGAATATTTCGATGAATAGAAATGGAAAACGAATTGCGTTTGATATTTGTCCGATTAATATTGTTTTGAATCATTATGCCAAACAACTCGGGTTTGAATATGATAAAAATGGAGAATTAGCAGAACAAGGATATATTAATACTACATTAGTTGGAGAATTGAACCTTCTGAATTTTTATCATCAACCTTTCCCAAAATCATTAGGTTTTGAATGGGTAACGAATGAGTTTTTAACAATTGTTGATAAGTACGATATTCCTACCGAAGATAAACTGAGAAGTTGTGTGGAGCATTTCGTAATTCAAATTAAAAATACCTTTGCTTTATACGATATCAACAATGTGTTGATAACTGGAGGAGGAGTTCGAAATTCATTTTTTATCAATCGTTTACGAGAATTATCAACTGTTGAAATCATCATTCCAACTGATAATTTAATTGATTTTAAAGAAGCTTTAATTTTTGCATTCCTTGGATATCGACGTGTTCATAACGAAATAAATTGTTTGGCATCTGTAACAGGAGCGAGCAAAGACCATTCGTCTGGAATTATATATAATCTATAAAATCTATATAATTAATAGAGTTTAAAAATATTTTATTTACATTTGTTCGATAACCAAGAATAAATGCGATATGAAATATTCGAAAAATAAAGATGTTATTTTACTTCATGGCTTATTTGGAAGCCTTAGTAATTGGGGGAATGTTATCAAGAATCTTGAAATAAATTATAATGTTTATACGCCAACATTTCCTTTATTTTCTACACATTTCAAAAGAAATTCACTTCAAAATTTAGTTCAATTTCTAGAAAATTATATTCAATCTAATAAAATTGAAAATCCAATATTAATCGGAAATTCTTTGGGCGGGCATGTTGCGTTGTTATATGCGTTGGCGCATCCAAATTTGGTTGATAAATTGATTTTAGCAGGAAGTTCTGGTTTATATGAAAACAATTTACAAGCTTCTTTTGTACGTGTGCGAGATTATGAGTATATCAAAAATAAGGTAGAAGAAGTTTTTGAAACAAAAAATGTTGTTACAAAAGAATTGGTAGATGATGTTTTTTCGACCGCTAATACGCCTACAAAAGCTTTGTCTATAATTTCGATTTCGCGAGATGCAAAGCGACAAAATTTGAAACATCTTTTACATAAAATAGATCAGCCAGTTTTGTTAGTTTGGGGAAAACAAGATATTGTGACACCGCCAGATGTTGCTGAAGAGTTTTTTGCACATTTACCTAATGCAAAATTAGCTTATATCGATCATTGTGGTCATGTGCCGATGATGGAGCAGCCGATACTTTTTAATCAACATATTAATCAATTTTTAAGTGCTTAAAAATGAATCATCCCGAGTATTTAGCTTTTGCTTTACCAGCTTTTTTTCTTTTTTTATGGCTTGAATATGTAGTTGTTAAAAAGAAGAAATTAAAGAATATCTATAAATATGAAAGTTCAGTTTCTAATATTTCAATAGGAATTGCAGAACGATTATTGAATCTTTTTATTACGGCAAGTTTTTACAATTTGTATGTTTGGATTTACGAAAGTTATCGTCTATTAGATATTTCAAATGCTTGGTGGATTTGGGTTGTGATGCTTCTAGCGACAGATTTTGTCTGGTATTGGTATCATCGTTTGGGACATGAAGTCAATATTTTTTGGGGAGCCCATATTGTGCATCATCAATCCGAAGAATTTAATTTCACGGTTGCGGCACGTATAACGACTTTACAAGCAATTGTTCGCAATGTATTCTGGTGTATTTTGCCTTTTATTGGTTTTCATCCAAATTTAGTAATGACGATTTTGGTGGTTCATGGCGTGTATTCTTTTTTTACACATACGCAGATTTTGGAGAAACAAAAATGGCTCGAATATATTTTTATAACGCCTTCTCTTCATGGTGTTCATCATGCTTCTGACGAAAAATATTTGGACAAAAATTATGGAGATGTATTTGTTTTTTGGGACAAATTATTTGGTACTTTTCAGAAAGAAGAAGAAAAACCCAAATATGGATTAACTCATCCTATCAATAGTTACAGTTTTTTGTGGCAACATTTTCATTATTATTTAGAGTTGTACGAGGCTGCTCGAAGAAAATCATCTATTAAAGAAAAATTGACAATATATTTTGGTAGTCCAGCGGTTATGGATCAGGAAATAAGACCAATTATTGAAAAGAAATGGATGTCTAAGAATAAAGTGAATAGTTATCATTTCAAATACAAAGGTTATATTAATTTACAATTGATTTTATCGTTTTTTGCGATGAGTATTCTAACATATTACTTTGATCAATTTGATAATTTAACCAAAGGTTTCTTCGTTGTATTTGTCTTGATTACATTAATAAATATTGGTGCACAATTAGAACAAAAAAGATGGGTACCGTATTTAGAACATATTAGATTTTTAGTGTTTTGTAGTTTTTTTATCATTCAATCTCATAATTATTTCTTGCTGATTTTACCTTTCATATTTGTTTTTATCATCGAAAAGATGTTTAATTTTAGCAATTGGTATCAAAAAAGTATTTTAAAGATTATATAAATGATAATTTAGGTCTTATTGTTTCGTTTAGATTAGGCGGTTAAAAACGAGTTCATTATTTTTACCAAATTAAAAAAAATAAAATGATTGTTTCTAAACTTTTTAACCAATTTTTTCATAGCCAAACTTCGGGCGGTATTGTCCTTATTTTTTGTACAGCTTTATCTTTAATTTTAGCCAATTCTCCAATTGCAGAATCCTATGATTCTATTTGGATGACAGATATGTTTGGGCATTCTTTTGCGCATTGGATCAATGATGGTTTAATGGCGATTTTCTTTTTCTTAATTGGTTTAGAACTCAAACGCGAGATTTTTATAGGAGAATTGTCTAATACAAAAAAAGCAATTTTACCTGTTTTTGCAGCTTTGGGAGGAATGTTAGTTCCGGCATTTATATTCTTTTTAACAAACAAAGGAACGGATACCATACATGGTTTTGGAATTCCTATGGCGACTGATATTGCGTTTGCTGTGGCAATTATTACAATGCTTGGGAAACGTGTGCCAATGTCGCTTAAGGTATTTTTAACGGCTTTAGCTGTAATTGATGATTTAGGAGCAATTGTCGTGATTGCATTGTTTTATCCAAATCCAGAATTACCTTTAGATTTTACACAATTCGGAATTGCAATTGCCATTTTATTAGGTCTTTTCGCTTTAAATAAATTAAAAGTAAAATCAATGATTCCTTATATTATTGGAGGGATTGCTGTATGGTGGTTTATGTTACACTCGGGTATTCATGCTACAATTGCAGGGGTTTTGGTTGCATTTACAATTCCTTTCGATAAAATTGACTCGAAATCTTTATCAGCTAAAATGGAACACGCTTTACATTTACCAGTCGCATTTATTATTTTGCCTTTGTTTGCCTTAGCAAATACAGCAATTACGATTGATGGTGGAGGATTAGCGCATTTTAGTATTCCATTAGCTTCGGGAATTTTCTTAGGACTAGTTGTAGGAAAACCAGTCGGAATTACATTATTCACTTGGATTGCAGTAAAATTTGGTCTATGTGAATTACCTACGGCGGTCAATTTCAAACGAGTTTTTGGTGTCGGAATTTTAGGAGGAATTGGATTTACAATGTCCATTTTTGTTTCGATGTTAGCTTTCAAAGATCCAAGCTATATAAATGAAGCAAAGTTAATGATTTTAGTTGCTTCGTTAACAGCTGCTATCGTTGGATTTATTGTTTTAAAAATATTATTAACAACAAAACAAGATTATTCAGATTAAGAATAGCCAATACATAAATAATGGAATCGAATTTTTCTTCGGAGAAATTCGATTTTTTTTTGAAGATGATTCCGTAACTTCGTGTAAAATTTTTGAATAAATGAGAACGTATCAAGAAACAATCGATTGGTTGTTTACAAATTTACCAATGTTTCAACGTGTTGGAGCATCAGCAATGAAAGCAGATTTAACAAATATTACAGCTTTATGCGAATATATGGGAAATCCTCAAACTAAATTTAAAACTGTTCATATTGCAGGAACAAATGGTAAAGGAAGTACGTCTCATATGTTGGCTTCTATTTTTCAGGAAGCGGGGTACAAAACAGGTTTAACAACTTCTCCACATCTCAAAGATTTTCGCGAACGAATTCGTGTAAATGGAGCAATGGCTGATGAAGAATTTGTGATTGATTTTGTAAATAAGCACGAACAAAAAATTATAGATCAAAAAGCGTCTTTTTTCGAAATTGCAATTGCGATGGCTTTTGAATATTTTGCACAACAAAAAGTAGATATCGCGATTATAGAAACAGGTTTGGGCGGACGATTAGATTCCACGAATATTATTTTACCAGAACTTTCTGTTATTACGAATATAGGTTTGGATCATACACAATTTTTGGGTGATACGTTGGATAAAATTGCTTTTGAAAAAGCTGGTATCATAAAACCAAACACAGCGATTGTAATTGGTGAAACAACAGCAGAGACAAAATCAGTTTTTGAACAAGTAGCGAAAGATAGAAATGCAGAAATCATTTTTGCAGAAGAAAAACATTTTCAAGATTTGCCTTCAGATTTGAAAGGATCTTATCAAATTAAAAATAAACGTACTGTTTTAACCGCTATTGAGCAATTGCAAAAACAAAATTGGGCGATCTCCCCTGAAAATATTGCGAATGGCTTATTGAATGTTGTAAAGAATACAAATTTGCGTGGACGTTGGGATATTTTAGGACAACATCCATTAATTGTTGCTGATACTGCGCATAATCCACATGGTTTAGCAGAAGTTTCAAAACAAATAAATGAGCAAGCTTATAATCAATTGCATTTGGTTTTAGGATTTGTGAATGATAAAGATGTTTTATCTATTTTAAATTTTTTTCCAAAAAAAGCAACCTATTATTTCTGTCAACCAGATGTTCCTCGAAAATATGATATTGACGACTTGTATAAAATAATTCCAGAAGATATTACCGATAAACACTTTTTTGATACAGTAGAAAAGGCATTAATTGCTGCAAAATTAAATGCAACAGAAAATGACATGATTTACGTTGGGGGTAGCACTTTTGTTGTAGCTGGGGTTATTTAATTCTAGAGTATAAATAAAAGATTGATTAGCATAACAACGATAACAATAATTACTATCAACTAAAAAAGGAGAACATGAAGTTCTCCTTTTTTAGTTCTGTCACTCCTATTTTATAAAAGAGCTTCTTTATAGAAACTTAATTATGATGTCATACTAAACTTGTTTCAACATTGCATCTATTATATATTAACTATATTGAATAATCCATTCTCGCTTTGCGACAATCTCCCGAGTAGTTAACTATAAAGTATCCGTTTTTCTTTTCTTTTTGGTAAGAAAAGCAAAACGTCTAATCATTTTCTGCGTTAAAAACGGGTTTTTCTCGTCAAAAACCTCGTATCTCACTTCTCATATCTAAAAAAAACAAAAAATATTTTCCATTGTACCAGCGACTTAAGGAAAGAATGTAAAATAAAAGTAAAATTGGTTTGGAAAAACGAATAATGCAGGCGTATATTTGCAACCGCAATACGAAAGACGAGTAGTA